>JAISHM010000016.1 GCA_031262525.1 Rickettsiales bacterium
TCCACCGGAGGGGAACTAATAAGTGTGCTAAACCACCCCACGGCTTCGCCGCACCCCTCCACAGGAGGGGAACTTGCACCAGCGGGGTGGCACATTTGCACTTTGCACTTTGCACTTTGCACATTATTCTCATCTCTCTATAACCTCCCACACATACGATAGGCCACCGGTTGCATCTGTGCCGTTTGTATATCCGTATGTCAAAACACATTTTTTTGTTGCGTTATCACAATCGGTGCCGGGGATTGGAATTGTATCAGACGCGGGCGCGGTTAAAACATTCCAATTTGTGCCGTCGTAAATAAACTCATACACGCCCCCCTCAACCAGTTTTCCCGCAGTAATTGCCGCCCCATTCAGATAAATCGGTTTTGCGGTCTGGCTGTTGATTTTCAGTGTTGCACCCGCGGCATTTGTGGTTGGAATTTTTCCAATTATTCGTTGATGTTTATAAATAACGGACGCATCATAATTCTCATTATAGGTGTCTGTTTCGGTAAAAGTATACGCCGATGATGTCCCAGCCAGTGTTGCAATTTCACCCATAAATGTCATCATGGATTGTCTCATTATTCGCGTCAATAAAGTTGCCCCGTTATACGACCAAGATAAGTTTTCTATGTTACGTATATTATATTTAGTTTGTGATGTCCCTATGCCAAATAATCCCAACAGATAATACTTGTTATTATAATATACAATTTCAAATACATCATTTTTAGTGTTTGAATAAAATACCGCATCGTTATATAAAAAATTTCGCGCGGTATCAGTTGTAGATGAATCCCCATCGTCTATGGTCAGGGTGGGTGGGATAAAAAATGCTATGTTCCCAATAATATTATTTCTGACCAAAAACCGCATGCCGTTTATTGGTTTGAAACCTGGGACGGATGCGCTGCACGCATTGCTAACACAAGTCATTGTGGCAACGGGACCCACCGCCAAATTCAGGGTTTTTGCGTCAATGGTGCGCGGTTCGGTGCTGGTTCCGGTCAACAACTCGTCAATGGTCATTTTTTGTGGCACAACGGGAATGTTTGGGGTGTCGGTTAAATCGTTATAAGACCCAGAAAACGCGACCGGCGACAGAGTTTCCGATACCAATTTTTTCCCGCCCGCATCATCCGCAACATATTTTGCCACCCCCGCCGCGTCATTACCGAAATTGGCGGTTCCCGCGACGGGTGTTTTTATAGTTCCCGACACACTATCATAAAATCCAGTCGCAACAGGTTTCCAATTGGCTACAATATTCCCATTTTGTTTTATAATAAGGGAATAAACTTTACCCTGAAAAAGTGTTGTAGCGGTTTGTGATGTTGTTCCAATATTTCCTAATAAAATACGAGCTGGGGTTGAAAATTTGGCGGTTTGAGTTGATGCCCATACCAATTCATTATTTACATAATATCCAGATTTATTAAACTTTATTCGTTTAATTGTGTTATCGTCTATGCGTGGCAGTTGAGTTTTATATGTTGCGCCAAATGTTACCTGGGGGGCTAAATAGTCTCCAGCATAAGCATACATAGAAATACCATTTCTATTATAACTTGTATGAGCGCCAAATAATTTTTGCTGTTCTGTCGTTTTTTTCATTGACATCACAACTTCTATTTCTGTATCTAAATTTCCAATTAATCCTGTATTATAATAAGTGTCTCCATCAAATTGCTGAAAATCCCCCCCCCCCCCTAGGGTTGCGGTGGTTTCAGCGGTGTCAATACCTATTTTCCGGTCCGCATAGCCCGTCGTCGTCAATGCCGCATCCGCAGTGCTGATAAAAAGTGCAAATACCAAAGTGCAAAGTGCAAATTTTAGAGTGCAGTACAAGTTCCCCTCCTGTGGAGGAATGGCACGAAGTGCCGGGGTGGTTAGAGATTTTAAGAAAAAACTCTTACCCTTAAATAGTTTAACTATATTGAAAATTTTGCCTTTATAAAAAAGTGTGCTAAACCACCCCGCCCGTTGGGCACCCCTCCACCAGAGGGGAACTTGCATTCGTAAAATCCGCATAAATTTTGGCGTTATTGGGTTTCTCTTCCTTTTATTCATCGTATAATATCAAAAATCACATTCGTCGGTCAATAAAAAAATAATTCATCAATGTTAAAAATATCTTGATTTTTTTTAATAATGGGTTTATGCTGGTCGGGCAAAATGTTTTTGCGCCCATGGCTTAACTGGATAAAGCATCTGACTACGGATCAGAAGACTGAGGGTTCGAATCCTTCTGGGCGCGCCACCCTTCGCCTCTGCGAGGCTATGGGCGGCAGGCCACATAGCCAAGCAGTAAAGGCGAAGGAGTGTCGCCCGAAGCCTTGGCGAAGGGTGATTTAATGTATTATGTTTATATTTTACAAAGCAAAACATTTCCAGATAAATTTTATGCTGGCCAAACCGACGACTTAAAAAATAGATTACAAGTTCATAATTCTGGCTATTCATTAGCAACAAAACCTTATATTCCTTGGAAAATAATCAGTTATCATGCATTTATAGATAAAGATACTGCGTTGCGATTTGAGAGATACTTAAAATCTGGCTCTGGACAAGCATTTTCAAAAAGACATTTCAAAATATAAAAACACCCTTCGCCTCTGCGAGGCGTTTGCAGCGGCAGGCCACATAGCCAAGCAGTAAAGGCGCGCCATTTACTAAATTTCCCTTGCTTTTATGAAAAAATGTTTGTATTATACCTGTCGCTGATAAATCAGAACTGATTAAATAACTATGTCTTTTGGTCATAGTTATGATAAGGATTCTGGAAAAATCGGCGACGATTAGAAAAAACCAAAAGGATAAAAATATGGCACGTGATGGCGCAAAGCGCAGCACCAGAAAATTAAAGATTTCCCGCCGTCTGGGCGTGAATCTGTGGGGTCAGGCAAAATCCCCATTCAACAAAAGAAAATATAAACCGGGGCAACATGGCCCAACCAGTCGTGGTGGCAATAATTCCGACTATGCAAAACAGCATCGCGCAAAGCAGATGTTAAAGGGCTATTACGGAAACATCGGCGAAAAGAAATTCCACAAGTATTATGACGAAGCCAATAATATGAAGGGCGATACATCCAAAAACTTGATTGGTTTGTTGGAACGCCGTCTGGACGCGGTCGTTTATCGCGCAAAGTTGGCGCCAACCGTGTTTTCGGCGCGTCAGTTGGTCAGCCACGGGCATATCTTGGTCAATGGCAAACGGGTAAAAATTTCGTCCTATGTCGTGAATGTCGGTGATGTTATCTCTGTCAGCGACAAAGCAAAGCAAATGCCTTTGGTTGTATTGGCGCTGGAATCGGCGGAACGCCCATTCGCGGATTACATCAACGTGGACAGCGCGAACTTTACCGCGACCTTTGTCCGTGTTCCGATGTTGGAAGATGTTCCGTATCCTGTTCAGATGCAGCCTGAATTGGTCGTCGAATTTTATTCACGTTAAAATTAAATCCCCCGCCTGGGGGATTTTTTCAATATAAAAAAATACAAAAAAGGAGAAAAAATGAAAATAAAACCATTCGCAGGCGTGCGCCCACCACGGGAATTGGCGTCGGAAGTTGCATCTAAACCTTATGATGTGCTGAACTCGGCAGAGGCCAAGGCCGAGGCCGGCGAAAAATCCCTGTTGCACATTATTAAACCAGAAATTGATTTTGACCCGATTGCGGACGAACACTCGCAACCTGTGTATGATAAAGCGGTGGAAAATTTTCGGTTGTGGCAGGAACGCGGCTGGTTAAAAACGGACCCAACCGAGATGTATTATGTCTATGCACAAACGATGGACGGGCGGACGCAATACGGACTGGTCGCGGCGGCCAGCGTGTCGGATTATATGACGGGAAAAATTAAAAAACACGAATTGACGCGTAAAGATAAAGAAGAAGACCGAATGATTCATGTGCGGATTCAGAATGCAAATCTGGAACCAGTGTTTTTTGCTTATCCAGATGTCGCGGAAATGAATGAAATTGTGGCGCGTGTTACGGCGGGCGAACCAGAGTATAATTTTGTGGCGTCGGACGGCTTTGGACATACTTTTTGGACGATTACAGACGCGGCAACCAATTCCCGTATTACTGAAATATTTTCGGAAATTCCGGCGCTGTATGTGGCGGACGGACATCATCGCACGGCGGCGGCGGCGCTGGTCGGTGAAGAAAAACGGCGCAATAATCCAAACCATACTGGGGATGAAGAATATAACTTTTTCTTGGCGGTGATTTTTCCAGAGAGCCAGTTAAAAATCATAGATTATAATCGCGTTGTTCGCGACTTGAACGGATTGACCGCGGACGAATTTATCGCAAAATTGAATGATAATTTTGAAGTTGTTGAAATGGGGGCAGAGATTTACAAGCCAAACGCGTTGCATAACTTTTCAATGTATATTGACGGGAAATGGTATTCATTGACCGCGCGCCCAGGGACATACGATGACAATGACCCGATTGGGGTGTTGGATGTCACGGTATTGTCTAATTTGGTATTTGATAAAATTCTGAACTTGGGCGATTTAAGAACCAGTAAGCGGATTGACTTTGTTGGTGGAATCCGTGGTCTGGGCGAATTAAAAAAACGCGTAGATTCTGGGGAGATGGCGGCGGCATTTGCGTTGTATCCAGTGTCAATGAAACAACTGATTGACATAGCGGACAGCGGAAATATAATGCCACCAAAGACGACCTGGTTTGAACCAAAATTGCGCAGTGGTCTGGTTGTGCATAAATTGGGCTAAAAAAAAAAACGGGGCGAACCCCGTTTTTTTAGTGTGCAAAGTTCAGAGTGCAAAGTGCAAGTTTTAGAACACCGATACGCTGTCTCACCCCGCTTACGGGGGGAGTCTCGACAAAGTCGGGGAGGGGAGGTGTCATTTACTCGGTCTTTATTTTTTTGCACCCCCCCACCGCTAACGCGGGGTCCCCCCGCCAGCGCGAAGTCTCGGCTGTCGCTTTGCGACAGACAGGGGGTGGCACAATACAAGTTCCCCTCCTGTGGAGGGGTGGCACGAAGTGCCAGGGTGGTTAGAGAGCCCCAGAAAGAACTCTTGTCCTTAAACATTTTAATTATTGAAAATTTTGCCTTTATAACTAAGTGTGCTAAACCACCCCGCCCGTTGGGCACCCCTCCACAGGAGGGGAACTTGTACCGCGTTGTTAAAACTAAAATCTGAACTTTGAAAACTATAAACTAAAAAAACGGGGTGAACCCCGTTTTTTTACTGCTTCCCTGTTGGTGCTGTGCAGGTTTTAAGGGAATCCAACCATTCGGCTTCGGTTCCAGAAAAGTTATTAACCCTTTTGGCGGTATCAAACGCGCTTTCCCCTTTCAGGGAATCCAGCCATTGGGATTCGGTGCCACTGAATCCTTTGACTCTTACTGCGGCGGCAAACGCGCTTTCCCCTGCTGTTCCCGCGGCGCCAGTGTCCCCCTTTAATCCAGTTGCGCCGATGGCGCCAGTCGCCCCAGTTGCCCCTTTCAAGGTATTTAGCCAAGCTGCTTCTGATGCCAAGGATGAATCTATACCCTTTGCAATATCATATGCGCTGAGCCCGGTTGCCCCCGACGCACCCGTCGCACCACGCGCCCCATCCGCACCTTTCAGAGTTTTTATCCAATCCGCTTCCGTAACAGATGCCAGTTTAGAGTCATTTTGCTTTGCAATATCAAATGCACTGAGCCCCGTCGCGCCGGTTGCCCCCGCTGCGCCGTCGCGTCCTTTCAAGGAATCCATCCACGCCGCTTGTGTTCCCCATGTTTCTATTCCCCCGGCCAGGTCAAATGCGCTTCTTCCGTCTGTTCCCGTCGCACCACGCGCTCCATCCGCACCTTTCAGAGTTTTTATCCAATCCGCTTCAGTAACAGATGCCAGTTTAGAGTCATTTTGTTTTGCAATATCAAACGCACTGAGCCCGTCTGCACCTTTCAAGGAATCCATCCATGCCGCTTGGGTTGTCCATTCCTTATCCCCGCCAGCCAGGTCATACGCGCTGAGTCCGGTGTCACCCTTGGCACCAGTTGCCCCCACAGCGCCCGCTGCACCTGCTGCGCCCGTATCCCCCTTTAATCCAGTTGCACCAACGGCTCCTGTTGCACCGGTTGCCCCTGTTGCGCCCTTGGCTCCCTGTAATGTCGCCAGCCATTCGCGTTCATCACCCTTGAATTCAAGTGCTTTTTGTGCGACTTGGAACGCGCTGTCCCCGGCCGCGCCCGTCGCACCCTGAATACCTTGGACCCCTTGTGGTCCAGTTGCGCCCTGAACCCCCTGGGGACCCTGTGGCCCCATCGCACCAATTGTTCCGGCCGTACCATCTGCCCCTGTTGCGCCCGCAGGGCCCATTGCACCTGTGTCTCCTTTGGGTCCCTGTAATGTCGCCAGCCAGGCTGCTTCGTTCGCCAAACTGGAATTTGCGCGTTTTGCGATTGCAAATGCGCTTTCCCCGTCTGCACCCGCCGCCCCAGTTGCACCGGTTGCACCGGTTGCGCCGCGCGCACCTTCGGCCGCGGAAATAATCATCGTGCCGCTGCCCCCTGTGGAAATTGTTATATTATCGCCGCCGACAAACGCATCACGTGATATTTTTTGATTCAGTAAGTTATTCGTTTCAGAAATTGTGTAATAATCGGTTAAATCTGTGTTTTCAATAACACTATTTATGATATTTTCCAGATAATCGTATTGGTCCAATGTAACATAGTTTGATAAATCAACGTTCGCAATCCCAGACGACGCCACCGGAATTTTAATAGTAGAACCACCCGGACGTAAACGATTCGCGCCGTATCTGTCGGTTGTTGTGCTGGTGCTGGCCGCACGCGCGATTGTTTCCGCTGCCCCAGTTTCTGATTTTTGGGGTGTTGCCGCTGTTCGCGCCGTCGATGATACTTTTGGAGATGAAACAACTCCCGTCTGCGCCGAATCTGATAACTTTGTAATCGTAACCGCCGCATCCACAGAGTTGTTTAATACACCCACCGCGAATAACGCAACAAATGATGTGATTGCCAGTTTTCTCATAGTTTTTCTCCCTTGGTAAAGCACCTGCTTTTTATTATAGGAATAATTATATAAAAAAATAAGAATATAGCGCAAGCATTAAATTTATAATTTTCATTTTTACTGAACTTATGTAATAGCGAAAGATAAAATCGCGCTTGAAAAATATATTTTATCTGGTATTATTTGCGGGTTGCCGGCCTAGCTCAGTTGGTAGAGCATCTCATTCGTAATGAGGGGGTCGCAGGTTCAAGTCCTGTGGCCGGCACCACCCATCCTCATAAATTTCTTTTTCGCGCAAGGTAAAAGTTTGCAATTATTATTATCGTTGGTATAATATGAAAAAATACAGGAATAAAAATGTTTGATACTTTGACACGGCGATTGTCGGGAACTTTTGCAAAATTGACAGGGCGGACAAAATTGACGGCGGAAATGCTGGACGATGCCCTGCGCGAAATTCGTATTGCGTTATTAGAGGCCGATGTCGCGCTGCCCGTCGTGAAAAAAATAATCGCTGATGTTTCTGAAAAATCAATAGGTCAAAAAATTACCGATGGTGTGCGTCCCGCTGAACAGGTCGCAAAGATAGTTTATGACGAATTGGTTGCTGTTTTGGGCGGTGAATCTGCGCCCGCCGCAACACCAAAAGTCCTTATGCTGGTCGGATTACAGGGAACCGGAAAAACCACAACCGCTGGGAAATTGGCGGCGTTTTATAAAAAAGCGGGAAAGTCTGTTTTATTAGTATCAACCGATATTTATCGCCCCAGTGCGCGCGAACAACTGGGAATGTTGGCGCATCAGGTTGGGGTTGAATCTTTGCCAATTATTGCGGATGAAAAACCTTTGACAACAGCTGCGCGCGCGTTGCGGGAAAATAAATCTGATATTTTAATTGTGGATACTGCGGGGCGTTTGCAGATTGACACGGCGATGATGGACGAATTGGCCCAGCTGAAAAAAATACTGAATCCCGACCAAATCTTGCTGACCGCGGATGCCATGGCGGGTCAGGATTCAATAAATGTTGCGCGTGAATTTAATAGTCGTTTGGGAATAACTGGATTGGTTATGACGCGTGCAGACGGCGACGCGCGGGGTGGGGCGGTTCTGTCAATGCGTGTGGAAACAGGCGCGCCAGTTTTATGGGTTGGTGTGGGCGAAAAAATGGACGCGCTGGAACAATTCCACGCGGACCGCGTTGCGTCGCAAATCTTGGGAATGGGCGATGTGGTGTCCTTGGTTGAAAAGGCGCAAGAACATATTTCTGAAAAAGATGCCGAAAATATGATGAAGAAAGTGTTTTCTGGGAACTTTGACCTGAACGATATGATGAATCAAATCAAACAGATTAAAAAAATGGGCAGCATCGGTGGGTTGTTAAAACTAATCCCAGGAATGGGAAAAATTACGGACGCGTTGCGTGATAAAAATTTGGACGGGGAAACCGCAAAACAATTGGCGATTTTATCGTCTATGACGAACGCAGAACGAAAAACCCCAGCGATAATTTTTGCATCGCGCAAGGAGCGAATCGCTCGGGGCAGCGGAACCAGCGTTCGTGAAGTGGAACACATACTGAAAAATTATGAAAAAATGAAGACTCAAATGGGGGCATTGTCCAAGATGGGCGGTCCCGAAAAAATTATGGAAATGATGAAAAATGCGAATCCTTAATAAAAAAATTGCGGCGAAAAAGTCCAGTGCGGATTGGGTACGGCGGGAATTAAACGACCCGTATGTGGCGCGTGCGCGCAAAGAAAATTATCGCGCGCGGGCGGTTTATAAACTGATAGAAATAAATGAAAAATATAAATTCTTGAAAAATGGTCAGGTGGTTGTGGATTTGGGCGCGGCGCCTGGGTCTTGGTCGCAATATGTAATGCGGAATTTTCCGCGTTCGCGTGTGATTGCAATGGACTTGCTGGAAATAAAACCGATTGACGGGGTGGAATTTTATCAGGGTGATTTTACAACGGACGAAGCGTTGGAATGGTTGAATACGCGGACAGATGGTGCAGATGTTATTTTATCTGATATGGCACCGAATACGACGGGACATCAAAAAACAGACCACTTGCGTCAAATGACATTGCTGGAATATGCGTGGGATTTTGCGCGGAACACATTAAAAGAAGGCGGAACATTAGTCGCAAAAAGTTTCACAGGTGGCACAACGGACGAATTGCTGCGTGAAATAAAAAAGAGTTTTGCGTCTGTGCATCATATAAAACCGCCAGCATCTCGTAAAGATTCAGTGGAAATGTTTATTATTGGATTGGGATACAGGGGATAAAAAAAAAGCGGGTAAGCCCGCTTTTTTTTGTAAATCATATATTTATAAATTATGAATGTGATTTATTATAAATGGCGTTTTTAATAGCGGAAAAAATATATCCAGCCTCGCGGAAATTTATTTCCATCGGGTTCCCTTTTTCATCTATTTTATTTTGTGTCCAGCCAGGAGATATATAAGAAGTATTTGAATTTTGTAAAACAAGTTTCTTAAACTCTTGCCGTATAGAACAACGGGTATTGATATCTAGTGGTCCAGTTTTGCAATTTATAGGACAATAATTGCAATTTAGTTTTGCCTGGATAACCAATATTTTTTTACGCGGGATTAGTCCGTTTTTGTCTTTTTGGGGATTGTTTTGCGTGTTATCAGAATGATGTATAATGAGTTCTTCTATGAAATTGCCAAACCTATAACAGTCGGCTGGTGTTTTCTTTGTTAGGTCGTTTAGTTTGGAAAAGCCACTACATTCTGGCGAGTCAAGTGTTAATAAACAACAGGTATCTTTTATTGTTTCTACTTCTTTGGGGATATTTGTAAAACGTTCTTTAAATAGTGCTGGGTACGTTATAGGTGTCATTTTTTTAACTCTTGTTTAATTTAACAAGGTAATTATACGATATGTTTTTATAGTTGTCAACAAAAAAACAGGTCTATTTTATACTTTCTGCGGCGACGCGCGCCAATTCATCGCAACGCTCGTTCAACGGGTCACCATCGTGCCCGCGTACCCAATTCCAATGAATTTTTATTTTTTCCGCGGCAGCGTCTAATTCTTCCCATAAATCTTTGTTTTTTACTGGTTTTTTATCTGCTGTTTTCCAACCATTTTTTTTCCAGTTTTTAACCCAACTTTGCATTCCGTTTTTTACATACTGGCTGTCGGTGAATAGTTCGATTTCATTGTGTTTTGCGGCGGCACGCAACGCCCGAATGACTGCCAGTAATTCCATACGATTGTTAGTGGTATCCGCAACGCCCCCGCTGCGTTCCGCGGTATTATTGCCGTCGGTCGCAACAAATGCCCATCCCCCCGCGCCGGGATTTCCTAAACAAGAACCATCTGTATATATTTTTATCATTGCACACACTCGCTTTTTTATAGTATAATTTTATCACAAGAGAATGAAATTTACAAATACACAACTTATCAAAATGTCTGGGGTCGCTCGTGCGGGCGCGTTGCGCGCTATTCGCGCGGCGGGTGGCGGACATTTGGGAATTGTGATGGGCGCGGCGGATATTTTAACTGCGCTGTATGCGTCGCATCTGAATTTGCCCGATGACAGGTTTGTTTTAAGTGCAGGGCACGGCAGCGCGCTGTTGTATTCTGTTCTGAAATTACGCGGATATGATTTGCCTCCACTGGAAAGTTTTCGGAAAACTGGCGGATTACCCGGGCATCCAGAATTATCGGTAAATGGGGTAAGTGCGGCAACGGGACCACTGGGGCAGGGGGTTGGGATGTCGGTGGGTATGGCATTCGCAGAAAAAATAAAAAATACCGATTCGCGAATTTATTGTCTTGCGTCCGATGGCGATTTATCCGAGGGTGTGGCGGGCGAGGCGATTGCAGTCGCGGGTCGTTATAAATTAAATAATTTGATTTTATTGTGGGATGATAACGGGATTACAATTGACGGCGCGGCATTGACTGATTTGGATTTACCGATGCGTTTTCGTGCGGCGGGTTGGAATGTATTAAAATGTAATGGAAATAAATTTTCAGAAATAAATGCGGCGTTGACGGCGGCAAAAAAATCGCGGCGTCCTGTGTTTATACAATGTAAAACTATTCTGGGTTTTGGAACGCGTGTGGCAGGAACACCATTGGCGCATGGAATGGCGTTATCCACGAATGAATTGGATACACTGATACAAAAATATGATGATAAAATTGGCGAAAATTTATGGTCGCAAATGGGAAAAATTTCCACTAAAAATTTGTTGATAAATAACATCAAGGGTGGCGAATTAGTTATTGATAATTCTGAAAATTCTACGCGGGAATTATCGGGAAAATATCTGGAAAAATTATTAAAATTAAATCCAAAAAATATGATTGGTTTGTCGGCGGATTTATCAAAAAATACGAATGTATTTACCGACGCGTCTGTGCGAATTTCAGGTGATAATTTTAATGGAAATTTTTTAGATGTTGGTGTTCGTGAGCATGCAATGGCGGCAATTATGAATGGGCTTTGTTTGGGTGGTTTTTATGCCTATGGCGGGGCATTTTTGGTGTTTTCTGATTATATGCGTGGGGCGATGCGATTGTCTGCACTGATGGGATTGCCGGTGATTTATGTTTTAACGCACGATAGTATTTTGGTCGGTGAAGATGGACCAACGCATCAACCGATTGAACAAATTGCGGGACTGCGCCTGATGCCGAATATGAATGTATTTCGTCCAAGTAATGCGGCGGAAATAAAGGCGTCGTGGGATATGGCGTTGAACGAAAAATCGCGTCCGTCTTGTATAATTTTATCACGGCAAAAGTTTTTACAAATTGCGGGTGATGGTAAAGATTTAGAGTTTGGAACAGAAATAATTACCGAACGCGCGGACGCAAAAATAACTTTGATTGCGACGGGTTCAGAGGTTCCGCTGGCAATACAGGTCGCAGAAAAAATAAAGGCGCGTGTGGTGTCTATGTTTTCTGTGGAAAAATTTCGCGCTTCCCCAGACGAGCACAAATCTAAAATTTTGCGTGGTCGTGTGATTGCGATAGAGGCGGGCGCGTCCGCCGCCTGGTATGAATTTGCGGATGCTGTGGTTGGAATTGACCGGTTCGGAGTGTCGGGCGATGGTGCGCAAATTTATCGTGAATTTGGTTTTGATTCTGATATAATTGCCGATGAGATAAGTAAGAATTTTCAATAATGAATAACGATTTTTTTATTCTTTCTGATGGGTCAAAAATTCCAATTGTCGTCCAAGTACGCGTTGGTATGCGCAACATCACAATTCGTCCAAAGACGGCGCCTGTTCGTCAAATTGTGGTTGGTGTGCCGTCTAATTCGTCGGTGGCGGCGGGGTTAAAATTTTTGGCATCAAAACAAAAATGGATTGAAAAAATTTATGCGCGCGCGCCAGAAAAAACAAAACTGGTGGACGGCGATACGATTACAATTTTTGGGACCCAATATAAAATTGACGCGAAAAAAATCGGCGGTCGGCCAGAGTTTTTGGAACGCCGTCTGCGCGATAAGATAAAGGCGAAATTTTTGCAGGTTGCAAAACGCGAAATGGCAACAATTCCGCCGAACCTTCGCCCAACCAAAGTTTGCGCACGCGATACCACCAGTCGCTGGGGCAGTTGTTCGTCCACCGGGACGATTTCATTATCGTGGCGACTGGCGTTCGCGCCGCCATCTGTGATGCGATATGTAATTATGCACGAGGTTGCACATCGTAAACATATGGACCATTCGCCGGCGTTTTGGGCGTTGGTCGGGGAACTTTATGGTGATGGGGTTGGGCGCGCAAAATTGTGGTTGTCGCGGAACGGGGCGTCTCTGCATCGGTATTTTTAATTGTTGCTTTTCGCGTTATTTGGGATAAAATAAAAATATGAAATTTCTGGACACGGCAAAAATTCATCTGAAAGCAGGAAATGGCGGCAACGGCAGCGCCAGTTTTCGTCGTGAAAAATACATTGAATTTGGTGGTCCAAATGGTGGGGACGGCGGACGCGGCGGGGATATAATCTTTCGCGCGGTGCCGAATATGAATACTCTGATAGATTATCGTTATAAAACGAACTTTGTTGCACAAAGCGGAGAGGCCGGTCGCGGTCGTATGGAAACGGGTGCGTCGGGTGATGATTTGGTTCTGAATGTACCGACTGGGACGATAATTTTGTCTGAAAATCGGGAAATTGAGTATGCGGATTTAAGTCAGGACGGAATGGAATATCGCGCGGCGCGCGGTGGCAATGGTGGCTGGGGGAATTTACATTTCAAGAGTCCGACTAATCGCGCGCCGCGTCAGGCGAATGACGGGCTGCCGGGGGAAGAACGCGATGTAATTTTGCAGTTAAAACTGATTGCGGATATTGGTTTGGTGGGCTTTCCGAATGCGGGAAAATCAACATTGTTGTCGGCATTGACGGCGGCGCGTCCGAAAATTGCGAACTATCCATTTACGACATTGTCGCCGGGTCTGGGGGTGATGTATGCGCATGACCGCGAATTTGTGTTGGTTGATTTACCCGGGTTGATAGAGGGCGCACATACAGGGGTTGGCCTGGGGGATAAGTTTTTGGGTCATGCCGAACGGACAAGAATGATACTGCATCTGATTGACGGGACCGAGGAAGATTTGGTTGCGCGTTATCGCGCGATTCGGTATGAAATTGAATCGTATGGGGGCGGGTTATTGGACAAGCCAGAAATTATTGTTGTAAATAAAATAGATGCGATAGACTCCGATGAATTGGCAGAGAAAATTAAAAAATTAAAACGCGCTGCGCGGGGCAGGGTGATTGTGCCGATTTCCGCGGCAGGTCGTATCGGCATAGACGAATTAAAATCCGAAATTGAAAAAGAGTTTATGAAAAATTAGTAGTTAGTATATAAAGATTTCCATGTGAATTCGGCACAAATTCCCCGCCCCCACAGGGCGGGGAATTTAGACCGAGTTCAATCGGGGAATTTCATACCGAGTTCAAGCGGGGAATTTCATACCGAGTGTAAAACTAAACGATAAACAAACGCCGATGCAAAGTCCCCGCCCCCTGGGGCGGGGTGGATTACGAGCAAAGCGAGTAAGACGGGGCGGGGGAGCCGCCATAGAAAAAAACTCTATCCCAGAAACAAACCCCGTCATACCATATCCAATACCCCACAGGAATTTGACTTTGTTGTTGTCCTTTATAAAGGACAACTTTACCATACCCTATCTTGACTGGTTCCCCCGCCCCGTCGGCTGACGCCGCCACCCCGCCCCCACAGGGCGGGGAATTTAGACCGAGTTCGGACGGGAATCTTTATACACCAACTACTATTTTTTTAATTTTTTAATTGACAAATGTTGTCGGAGGGGGGTAAAATAAAGTATAATTTATAAAAACAACCCTGAATAAAAAAGGATAATATATGTTTAACACAAAAAAAATAATAGCACGCAACGAAAAAAATATAGCGAAAATTAAACAGCTAGAACAGGAAAATCAAAAGTATTTTAACCTGATAGATGTGGAATTAGATAACGATAAAACATATTATAATGAACTGATAAAAAAAGTTTCAGAATATGAATTAAAAACTTATGGGTATCGTATATTTCAGGATAATATAATTAATTTTCTAGCCGAAAAAAATGAAAAAATTGCAGTTTTTAAAAAAACAATATCAGATAACAATTCTGTAAAAATGGTTTGTTATCATAATATTTCGGATAGAGATAATGATGGTCTCACCTGTATATATTTATTGTCGGGAATCACTATAGGTTATCTTTTTGGGATAGGTCATGCAACATACAGTGCGATTTCCTTTGTAGATTTTTTAAGAAGCATAGTTTTATATACTGCAATAGGGACGATGGTCGGTGTCGCAGCAGCAGCTTTACTCAATTATCTTAGCCCAGCAACCACTTATAAAATGAAAGCAGATAAAATAACTCCTGCATATAGTAAAAAGATATTTAACGATATGAGCAGATTATATCCAGAAATAATGAAAAAAGCAGGCGTTATCGACAAACTTAAATAAAAAAAACGCGGGAAATCCCGCGTTTTTTTTATATTTTTTATGTTGGCATAGCATTAACTGACATTGACACTGACACTAATGTTTTTACATTGCTGTGCAGCTGGCCAGTTGTTGCGCCACGACTGATTGCTCGGTTGTTGTTAAAACCTGAATCGGAATTGTCCAGCAACGCGCAGAATCACGCAGGACGATAACCTTTATCCCTTGTCTGTATGCCTCTTGCATTTCGGACATTTGCGCGCTGGTTAAAAATGGATTCTGGGTTAAAACCGATTGGTAAATTCCCGCACTGACAATTTGTTTTGCGTCCGCGTAAGTGTGCGCGTCGCTGCCAATTCTGAACTCTTTCCATAAAACATTATCTGCGACCGGCGCCGTCGTTGTCGCGGCTGTGGTTGTTGTTGGAAATGTCGCGTTTGTAACCAATGCCGCCGCCGCCTGTAAGTTTTGGGTTGTGGCTGATGTAGTAGTGCGCACAGGTGTTGTCAATTGTTGGTCATCTCCACACGCCAGATTCATACGATTCATATAGCCCGCCAAAACCGCATCAACCGCGCTTTGCCAATTGTCTCCTTTATCGGAAAAATCAAGCGATACGATTTTTTCCGCCCAACCCCAAATGTTCGAGCCGATGTTTCCAGCGTTGGAGAATTTTGTAACCATTTCCGAACTGCCCCCCGGGACACCCGCACCACAAAAATCAGATAATTCTGTCATTAAACGATTTTGTGTCTCTTTTCCATACGACAACGCAATTGAATGACAGGACATTGCAGCCTCTAACTCTTGCCGGCGTTGGATACATACGCTGGAATGTGCCTTGGATAAATCGGTCGCCATATTCGCCATCGCCAAATAAGACATTAAACCCTGTTGCACATACGATGGACACAGACGCGCCGCAGTATTCATTCCGCCCGTAGAATTTGATGTTGAATAAGTTGGTAATAATTGTGTTGTATCCTGACCCAAACATAATAACGCCGCGTTGTAAAGTTCACCCTCGGTCGCGTATTGGCAACGCCCCGTCCGCTGACCTGGCACAACCGTCACATCGCCACAATAATCAGATAAACATTGAAAAATTTTATTATTGCACGCCGTATCAACATCCAGTTGTGTCGCCATATAATAGGTTTGTCGCTGGTTGTTGCGATACGCGTTTGCCAGGCTGGCGTTTCCGCGATTGCCCGTGTTTGTCGCCGCAGACGCATCAAAAGCACAGCATAGCCCAACTAAAATTCCGAAAAGTTTTTTCATATCATTCTCTCTGTTTATATAATTTTATCAAAAAAAATTGCATTTCGCAAGCAAGTATTGTAAACTATTTTCATTATGACAGATTTGAAAGAACTTTTATCAGAAATTAGTGGGGATATAAATGCCCTTTGGGGGTTTCTTTGACCCATCAACACTGCGTGGTGAAATAGCAGAGTTGGAAAAATTGACATCGGCAGATGACATTTGGGAAAATCCAGACCGCGCACGCGAGTTGTTACAAAAAAAATCAAGCCTTGAAAAATCATTGAACGATTTTAATAAATTGGAATCAGACTATAAAAATTTGACCGAGTTATCATCGGCATTCCCAGACGACCCAGAAATTGAAAAAGAAATTATTGCGTTGCACGACGCGGCGCATCGGGCAAAGTTTATTACCCTGTTCAACCAGCCGGCTGACGGGGCAGGGGCGTTTTTGTTTATCCAGGCGGGTGCCGGCGGGACCGAGGCCCAAGATTGGGCGGGAATGTTGTCGCGAATGTATCAACGCTGGGCGGAAAAACACGGCTTTGGGATAGAGGTTGTGGAAGAGCATCTGGGCGATACTGCGGGGATAAAAAATATCACTTATCGTATCAGCGGTCCGCGCGCGTATGGTTGGTTGCGTAATGAAATTGGCGTTCATCGTCTGGTCCGAATTTCTCCGTTTGATAGTAATGCGCGTCGTCATACCAGTTTTGCATCGGTTGATGTATGGCCAGATGTTGATGATTCTGTAGAGATTGAAATAAACGATAAAGATTTGCGAATTGACACTTTTCGTGCCCAAGGCGCGGGGGGGCAGCATGTGAATAAAACGGACAGCGCGGTTCGGATTACGCACATCCCTACGAATACCGTTGTCCAGTGCCAGAATCAACGCAGTCAGTTGCAAAACAAAGACTTTGCGATGAAAATGTTGCGCAGTAAATTGTATGAACTGGAAATGCGAAAAAAACAAGAATTGGAAAACTCGGCATTGGCGGCACAGAAAAAAATAGAGTGGGGCAGTCAGATTCGCAGTTATGTCCTGCAACCTTATCAGTTGGTAAAGGATTTACGAACTGGTCTGGAAAATACGAATCCAACGGCGGTACTGGATGGGGATTTGGATAATTTTATGCTTGCGATGTTGGAAAAATAAGATAGAATGAAAAAAGTTTTTGCACCCATGGCTTAACTGGATATAGCATCGCCCTCCGAAGGCGGGGATTGCAGGTTCGAATCCTGCTGGGTGCGCCACCCTTCGCCTCTGCGAGGCTATGGGCGGCAGGCCATATAGCCAAGCAGTAAAGGCGAAGGAGTGTCGCCCGAAGCCTTGGCGAAGGGTGATTTAATGTATTATGTTTATATGGGCGGCAGGCCGCCACCCCGCCCCAAAAGGGCGGGGAATTCAGACCGAGTTCAGGCGGGGAATTATGGACCGAGTTCAGAAGGAAATTTTTATACACCAATCGCCATTTTTTTTATTTTAGTATTTTTTTTATTTTAGTATTGACAAATTATGTCGGGGGGGGGGTAAAATAAATCATAATTTATAAAAACAACTCTGAATAAAAAAGGATAATGTTATGTTCAATACAAAAGAAATAATAGCGCGTAACGAAAAAAATATAAATGAAATTAAACGTCTAGAACAGGTAAATCAACAAACTTATAATATGATAGATACATTATTATGATAGATACATTATTAGGTCGAGAATCAGCAAAATATAAAACATATACAGGTTCCGAGTATTATGATTTGCTGATAAAAAGTTATACTTTGGCGGAAACACCAATCTTCCAAGAGCTTGGAAAATATTATTATAAGATAACAAATTTTGATACATATAAAAAATTCCAAGATGATATAATTAATAGTTATGCGATGGATACAGTTGATTTTAGAATTTTGTCTTTACAATATATAATAGTACGAAATAATCTTAAAAAGATGGATTGTTATAATGATATAATGGATAGAAATAACGAAAGTTATAAAATTTTATCAGCTATGGGTGGTTTTGGTGCAGGTATTTATGCGGGTTTGAATTTGCCTGTTATAGCTAATAATGTGTATTCGCATGTATTTCACGGACTGCTGGTGTATGTTGGGGTAAGTTGTTCCTTGTTTTATGGTGCGTGTTGGCTGATTAACAAAGTTCGCCCGCCGTTGGATTATACATCCAAGGCAGATAATATAAAACCAGCATACAGTAAAAAGATATTTAATGATATGTGCGGATTATATCCGAAAACAATGGAACAAGCAGGTATCATTGCGAAACTTAAATAAAAAAAAACGCGGGATAACCCGCGTTTTTTTATTTGTTTGCGTATTCGCAAAACCCTTCGGAAGTATCGCAGTGAGAGATTGTCCCCTCGCTGATGAAATACCCCTGGGGGTGCAGGCACGCAGGACATACATTTGGTGCCTCTTTGCCAATATGCCAGTTGCCGCAGTTTGTGCAACGCCACATAACGATTTTATCCTGCTTGAACAAAGTTCCGTTTTCAATCGCCTCTATCAACGCGCGATAGCGTGATTCGTGATAGCGTTCCGCCATTCCGATATGTTTTAACACCTCTGCAATTGCATCAAATCCCTCTTGGGCGGCGATTTGCGCAAAGGTTGGATACATTACGGTATTTTCTTCGTGTTCGCCGAATGCCGCCGCTTGTAAATTTTCAAGCGTTGTGCCGATTTTTCCCGCTGGGAAATTATATGTTATTTCAATGTCGCCCCCTTCCAGATATTTGAACAAGCGTTCAGCGTGTTCTTTCTCTTGGTCGGCGGTCTCAGAAAAAATTTTGCCAATTGCCTGATACCCTTCGTCCTTGGCCTTGGACGCAAAGAATGTATAACGGTTGCGTGCCTGTGATTCCCCAGCGAACGCAATCAACAGATTTTTTTCGGTTTTTGTGCCTTTTAATGTCAGCATTTTTATATTCTCCTTGTTTTATTTTCCTGGGGAAAATCTTATCAAAAAAACAGACATAAGTCCAGCAAAACAAAAAACACTGATGAAAATTTGATTTTTTGCATTTCGCCTGTTAAAATAAAACTCGTAAAATGTGAATAAAAGGGCAAAAATATGAGTAAAATATTAAGTGCTATAGCGCACAACATAGATATGGCTAATCAGCAGACTTCAAGAAGAGTGGGGTTAAATAGAGTGACTGCAAATGACATTTCAAAATCGCACAAAGATAATAATATTGAAACAATGGTTATATCAACAATCCGTCGGGTATTTGGACTTGATTATAATATTAACACAGATACAGATATTCGTAGTTTATCAAATAATGTAAGTGAATTGTCCGGTGGTATGGTGAGGGTTGCGCATAAAATGTCGAGTAAATTGGAACTGGATAATATAAATATGGAAAGAGATTTTCTAAAAAAGTTTGCAATTGCACAGGCAGTTCGTTCCCCTATGCCAGTATCATCAGTTATAGAGTTTTATAAAAAAGAATTAAAGGGCAAAGGCAGCAAATAAAAACAAAACCGCCATTGGCGGTTTTTTTAATTGTTTAGTCTATATTACCCTAATCCTATAGTTTTTTATAAATCATATTCTTATAAAATGGTATTTTATATACTAGCATACTAGTATGCTAGTATGCTGTTATGTTATGCGGGTGTTTAATTTTTTTTCAATTGACATCGCGGTCATAAAAGTGCAATTATTCCGCGAATAATACAAAGGAAAAGAAAGGATGAATAAGGTTTTTTTAGGTGTTCCGTGCAGCGAGTTTATAGAGCCAGAATGTTTCAAATCTATATTTTTTCTTAAACGGCCGGAAAATACAATAATTGGCTTTAATTATATTCGCGGCTATGATTGCGCAATGGCGCGTAATTTGTTGGTGGATTTTGCGATAAATCACGGGGCAACACATATTTTAATGTTGGATTCTGATAATACGATTCCAGCGGACGGACTGGAAAAATTGCTGTCGGCGAATCGTGATATAGTCTTTGGTTGGTGCCCATTAAAAGGCGACAAAACAAAATCAAATTTTTATGAATTTCGTGATGGCGAGACTGATTTTCCAATAACATCGGCAACACCAGTTGACGATTTGGTGGGGGCGGGGGATAATGGCATAATTAAATTGCGTGGCGCGGGAATGGCGTGCGCACTGATAAAAACATCGGTGTTTGAAAAAATGCCAAAGAACAGAAGGTTCCAGTATATTCTGCACGAAGACGGCACCAGCCTGAGCGAAGATTTATTTTTCTGTGAAATTGCTAAAAGTATGGGGTTTGAGTTGTGGGGTCATACGGGCGTTCGTTGTGGCCATATTGCCAAGGTTGTGTTGTAAATGGTAAATTCCCCTCCGTTGGAGGGGTGCGGCGAAGCCGTGGGGTGGTTTAACCAAGTTCACAAATAATGCTCTAAACTTCGTGCATCGCTATCCCGCAGCGGCGGTTGTTTTTTCTTGACTAATACCATAACTATAATACAATTACCCCATAACTTTAACATTGGATAAAAGATGGCAAATGTATTAACCAAAAAAAATTACGTACCTTTACCCTGGGGGCTGGAACATAAAATTTTGGCGTGCGATAAATCGTTAAAGACACACAAAAAACAATACAGGTTGATTTGCCCTTATTATTTGCGGTATTCGCAATTTGTTTCATCCAATGTTCGCGGTGTGGCACAGAGGCTTTGCCCGGCGTCGCAACAAACACCAGATAAACAATTTACTTGCCCGAAACCGAACAGGGATGAGTGTTGGGAAAGATTTATCAGTGAATTTACACAAAATAAAAAATAAAAAACATTTGATTTTTGGAAAAGAATGTGTAAAATAAGCAGAGTTGCAGGCGCGGTGATTGCGTCAGAGCATAAAGTCAAATG
The DNA here is from genome assembly GCA_031262525.1 of Rickettsiales bacterium. Taxonomy (GTDB): domain Bacteria; phylum Pseudomonadota; class Alphaproteobacteria; order Rs-D84; family Rs-D84; genus JAISHM01. The sequence goes on from JAISHM010000016.1 coordinate 21,142, forward strand.
GCTGGATAGCTCAGTTGGTAGAGCAAGGGACTGAAAATCCCTGTGTCGTTGGTTCGATTCCATCTCCAGCCACCAATAAATCCGCGGATTACAGACAATTTACGTAGGTATAGTATGATAAAAGCCATTATTTTTGATTATGTCGGAGTGTTGGGTGGTGGTGTTATAGGTGATTTTTTTAACTTATATCCAGAACATAAAAACGAAATTTTACGCTTGTTTATAGAACAATTTGACCTTGGTACTGAACATTTAGAGTCTAGATATATTATGTTAGCAAATGCTGTAGGTGTTGATTCAGAAATCATAAAACAGCAATTACAGAAAATCGGGAATAATTTATTTATCAATAAAGATTTGATGTCAAAAATTTTATTTTTGCGAAAAGATTATAAAATTGGTTTGCTTACCAACTCTGGACTTGGACCAATCGTTGAAAATATTGATTATCAATGTAAAGACTGACGGAATAAGTATTTTGATGATTTTGTACTTTCTTGTGATGTTCATTTAACAAAACCAGATGTACGGATTTACGAACTTAGCGCCAAGCGTTTGGGTGTTGATGTTTCAGAATGTTTATTTATAGATGATTCATTGATAAATGTTCAAGGCGCAATAAAAGCGGGAATGAAATCATTTGTATACAATTATGACAATGATTCTATTGAAGATTTTAGTAAAAGATTAAGCGAAGTTCTGGATTGATTTTTGATTAAAATTCTATTTCAGCAACAAAAAAATAAATCGAACAATCGTTGTTTTTGTCTCATAAAAATGCTGGTTTTGTATCATTTTTATGATATAATAACGGGTAAATTATAATACAAAAAATGAATGATAATACCAAAGTTTTAAACAAAGAAACCCCGCGAGAGACTATTGTATATGCCGATGGCAATGATTTTGTTATAAAAAAACCTAATACAGATAATTCTGTTATAAAATATCAGTGGGTTGATGCCCAAAAAAGAGCAATTAATATAACTAATAATCTAAACAGTCCGTATTATTTGGTGCCACATGGAGAAATTTTATTAAAAAATGGAGATCGGTTTATTGAAAAAGAAAATATGGATAATGTAAATAATGTATTTGTTAAAGAACAAAGAATGTATGGAGAGCCAGTTACAAAAGAATTCTACAACACCTTGGATGAAAAAGATAAACAAATAATAGCGCGAGGAATTGCTCACCTTTTAGTGGACCAATCAAAGCAAAAGAAAATTAAAACCGCGCAGTTGGATAGCAAAATACCGGATGTCGCAAGGTTGGACGACGACAGGATTAGAAAAATAAAAATGTTTATCCCTGAACAAACTTTGGATAAAGTTTTGAATATTCAAAAATGGTTGATAGATAATTATAAAGGTCCAAGTGAAATCTTTTGGCAAGGGGACTTGGCGCCAAAAAATGTATTTTATAATAAGAAAACTCAAAAAGTATCAATTATCGATTTCGCAAATAGCATATATGAACCTGTGGATTCTATATTTTATAGATATAGCCCATTTCCCAGGATAGAACGTATAGAAAAAGAGTATCGCATTCTTACTAAAAATGATGGGATTATATATGATGAAAATCAAAAATATCTTGAAATGCGTGATAAAATAAAAGAATTTTATATAGTATTGAGCGAATATGCCGACCGCCCATTAAAAGAATATACCGTTGATGTGAACAAAGATATCGAAGATTATATAGATAACACTTATAAATATCTTTTATTTATGAAAACAAATATTGAGCAGTCTGAAAATATAAAAAATAAGCCTGATAAGATAATAAATCAGGCTCTTACTAATAGTGAAATGAGTTTATAGGCATTATACTATTTATATCATACTCCTTGTAATTTCAGGAAAGTTTTTTTGCCTTTTTGCAGCAAGATTGATTCACTTGGCTCAATCATCGTCGCCGCGTCCGTAATTTTTTCGCCCGCGATAATCAGCCCGCCTTGTTCAATTAAACGGCGCCCCTCGGCCCGACTGGGGACCAATCCCGCGGCAACAATTAAATCCAGCGCCGTCATTGGCCCCGACATTTTTAATTCTGTGCTGGGGACCGCCGCCGCGTTCGCGCCATTATTAAACAGCGCCATTGTTGTAGCGACCGCTTCGGTTGCTAACTCTTCGCCGTGAATCAGTTTTGTAATTTCATACGCCATACGCTTTTTTGCCGCGATAATATCCGTCGTTACCATCGCAACAATTTCATCCATTGGAATGTCAGTAAACAGCGACAACAACAATCCCGTATTTTCATCTGGAACATTGTAAAAATACTGATAAAAATCAAACGGAGTTGTTTTATTACGCGCAACCCACAAAGTGCCTTTTTCTGTCTTACCCATCTTTTTCCCATCGGTTGTCATCAACAGCGGCGCGGTCAATGCCATTATTCCCGCCGATTCACGCCCGATATTCATCTTTCTGTAAAGTTCAACCCCCGCGACCATATTTCCCCATTGGTCACTACCCCCAATTTGCAAAACACAATTTTCTGTTTCGTTCAGATGAACAAAGTCATACGCCTGCATCGGCATATAGCCCATTTCCAAAAAGGTCAACCCGCCATTTTCGCGGCGACGGGCATACGCCTCGGACGCCAGCATTGTATTCACATTAAAATGAACACAGACCAAGCGCATAAAATCAACATAACTGAATTTATTTATCCATTCTGCATTATCCACAATTTCTGTATCTGGCAAAACAAAATGACGCGCCAACTCCTTGACCTCGGCAATGTTATGCGCAATTTGTTCGCGGGTCAGCATTTTTCGCATATCGGATTTTCCAGTTGGGTCGCCAATCATTGCGGTTGCCCCACCGATGACCAAAATTCCGCGATGCCCCGCGTTTTGCAAATGTCGAAACATACGCAACGCAAAAAAATGCCCAATGTGCAGGCTGTCCGCGGTTGGGTCAATCCCCAGATAAAAAGTAATTTTTTTTGTTCCGTTCAGGGTTTCTTTTATTTGCGCCGCGTTGGTCATATCTTTTACAAAGCCGCGCTGCTGTAACATATCAAATAGTTTCATAACCAAATCCTTTTGGTTTTTATTATATCATTAAATTTTGATTTTTACACGATTTTTTTGCCTGTGCATTGGGCATAGATTTATAAAGCCGCCACGCGGGCGTAGTTTTGATAATAAAGAAAAAAGTTATTAAATTTCATTTTGATTTTTTGGTGGGAGCGGTTGGAGTCGAACCAACTCAAGCAAATGCTAACAGATTTACAGTCTGCCCCGGCTCTCCGACTCCGGCGCGCGCCCTTTATTTTTTTAATTTCCCGGCCTTCGACATTAACGAAGATTGGTGGCCTGCCACCCGAAGCCTTGGCGAAGGGTGGTGCGAGTAGAGGGATTCGAACCCTCATTTCCAGCTTGGAAGGCTGGCATTCTAGCCCTTGAACTATACTCGCCAAATTTCCTGGCCGAAAAAAATACCAAACGGCAACTTTGTTGCTGTCTTAAAATTTATTAGAATGGTGTAAATGCTGTGTATTGCGAAGTTTTTGTGATGGGGAGTGTATAAAAATACATGACCCTGAACAAAAACGAGCAAACGCAAAGCAGATGCGCCGTTATAATAAATTTTTGGCAGCCCCAACCGGATTCGAACCGGTGTTCTCGCCTTGAAAGGGCGGTGTCCTGGGCCTCTAGACGATGGGGCCAAAAATGCAAAACGATAGTTTCGCAAACTCTTTGACTTTGTCATTCCCGCGCAGGCGGGGACGATGGGGCCAAAATTCTGGCGGGATTGACGGGGCTCGAACCCGCGACCTTCTGCGTGACAGGCAGACGCTCTAACCAACTGAGCTACAACCCCAGAGCGAACCCATTTTATATTGAATTTTTGCAAAAAGCAAGGTTTTTTTTCGCCCGCCCAAAATTTTACATCAACGCTGGAAAAAACGATTGAAATTTTTTATGTGCGCGTTATATCGTTTGGTTTCTGCCAGCGCAGGGAAAGATGTTGTCATAAACTTTGCAAAATCATCAAAGGAATATCCACGCACATAAAATGCGCCTGCAACACTGGCACAGGGCCCGTGCCAATTTCCATCGCCGAATGTTAAATTATGTTTTCCAATATAAGACCAACCAAACTCGGAAAAATCAGAATTTACAGAATCGGAAAAAATCATAGAAACTTTTTGATTCTGTGATTTTTCGTATGCGGTGCGCCAATTCTTTGTAAAATACGCATATTCATTCAGATATAGTTGCTCTTGTAATTTCCCAGTTTGTTCGCGTATTACCCCCGGGCGACGCGTCATACGCGAATTGTCATTACACAGGGTATCCGCGCCATATAAATCCAATTCTGATACGATATACTTCCAACAGAATTTATATTCATCTATGGTGTTTGGGACATATTTTGCGCGAACCAGTAAATGAATGCTCTTACTGCCCGAATAAACAGCGCGGTATAAAACGCCCGCTGTTGCCAAGCGCGTCATAATTTCTGTTTGTTGTTCTATGCTGAAATCATCAAATTCATACAGGAAAAAGTCAAAACTACAATTATCCTGACTGCGAATTGTTTTGTGTCCTGGGGTGGGGAACTTTGATAGAGGCGCATTCATCATCTGAAATTCCCCATATTCGTTTGGGCCGTATTTATCACAGGTTATAAAGGTCGCGGGTTTATAAAATATATCTATTTGTGTTGAATTTACTGGGCGTGCGATATCAGCGACCGATTTATTTTCTGGGCGGATAAATTTATCCAGGTCTATGCCATTATACAGATATTTGTTATATTCTTGACGTTTTTGCGGTGTTTTTGCATTATCACGAAGACTGACCCATACTTTTTCACCAGTGTCAAACAAATCAGTATTTCCCAAAATTTTATATTGGTTGCTGATTTGTGTTGTGTGTTTATACGAATCTATGATGCGATTATCTGTGAATTTTTGCGACAGATTCATCCCCGATTTTACCATTCCGCCATAAATCGCAGCAAAGAAATTTCTTGCCAGATTTTCCAGTTCCGAAATTTTTGTTGGTTTCTCGGTTATTAAAAATTGGTTAAATTTTTTAATCGCCCAACCAATAATAAATTGCGCCCATGGGGTAAAAACTTGCCCTGGATATTTCGGCAAAGTTTTGCCAGCGTGTTCCCAAATTGCATCTTTGTTTTTTATAAATCCCATATTTTGTATCGCGACTTCGTATTGCTTCATAAAACTATTTTTTGTGTTTGCGCCGAACAGGGGGTTAAAAATAAATTCTTGTTTGAACTCTTCAATGTTATGGGGCGATTTCCGCAGCGTTGGGAAAGCCATCAAATTTTGACGCAAGTCCTGCGCAGACTTTGACACGAATTTACGCAGGCGATTACCACGCACCCAATCCATAGTCGCGTTTATAATTTGTTCGTGTTCTGATTTTGGGTATGCAAAATAGTATCCAAGTGCTGCGGCGGTTATTTCCTCGATAAAGTCAGATTGGGCGGGCTCGGACACAAAAAGTTCCGCGTTTTTATCAGTATAAAAACTTTTGTTTTGTTTTAATAAATGCTTCATCAACAAAATTCCGGCATAGCGCGAGATAAAAACTTTGTTTAATCTGGTAAATAATAAGGTGTCGTCTTCTGTTTCGCTGACATAAAAATGTCCTTCGGGGATTTCTATATCATTCAGGATAGCGGTCAGTAAATTTTGCGTATCAGGTATGGACTTTTTCGGATAGACCAGCCCCAGTATCTTTTGCATATCATACGCGTCATAGTGATTTATAGTTTTGTGCGCTGATTGCAATTTATTAAAAAGTTCGGTAAAAAATTTGTCTTGTTTTTGTGGATTGTTATAAAATTTTAAACGCGGGGACAGGTTGAATTTCAGATAATCAGTTGCGAACATATCATCATAAAAAACGCCATTTGGAAAAACACCGTCTGGGTTGCCAGACAAAAATATATCGCGTAATTTTTTCTGTTCGGCGGCAAAAGATTCTGAATTGTAAGGCATTTATCCATAAATCCCGTTTTTTTCTCTGCCGCTCCCTTTATTTTGGGCGAATTATAGCGGTCGTGTGCGCGCTTGTCAAATTTTTATAAATTTTATAAAAAAGACTTGCAAAAGGAAAAATAATATGGAAAAATAGCGCGTATTCGGGCTTAGTTCAGTCGGTAGAACAACGGACTGTTAATCCGTATGTCGCTGGTTCGAGTCCAGCAGCCCGAGCCAAAATTTAATCCGCCAAACGGCGGATTTAATTTTGGCGAAGTCTCGGCGGTTTTTCCGACGGACGAGCCACCATAATATAATCCGCCATTCGGCGGATTTATTACTTACCAGTATTGGTGTTATTAAACAAATCTTGCAGTTGTTTTTGCAGTTGTTCAATTTCATCTTGAATTTCCGAAGTTTTATTTTTCCAGTATCTCTGCAATGCGTATTTTTTTAATGCATAAACACCAAATAAAAAAGATATTCCTGCCGCAATAATTCCACTAGTTTTATTATCATCCTGAAAATATTGATACCATCGGTTTTGCGCTATTAAAAAGAGAATGATACCAACATATTTAAAAAAGCGCTCTATGTTTTTTTTATCGTTTGCTTCGCGCAGTTCGGATTTTTTTGTCTCAATTTCAACACTGATGCTCAACCCGTTTTCTTTTGGTTGATTCGTATTGGTTGTTGTTTTGTTGTTTTGTGTCATAATTATAATCTTTTATAGGTCATATTCTATAATCTTATTATTGGTTGTCAATGTTTTTATTTTTTATTAAATAATTGAAACTTTGTATAATTATGTTAAAATAATAAAATAAATACAAAGGTTTTACCAATGATTGATATTAAATTTATCCGCGAAAATCCAGATGTCGTAAAGCGTGCCGCCGAAGTTAAGGGCTTTGCGATAGATGTTGATGAATTATTAAAACTGGACGTGCGTGTTCGTGAATTAAAGACAATTACAGAACAAAAAGCCGCCGAGAAAAATCGGATTACACGCGAAATTCCAAACGCCGCTAACCGCGCACCACTGATTGCTGAATCAAAAAAAATAACCGATGAAATAGCGTTGGATATGGCAGAATTGGACGAGAAATCCGCGGCATTGAACGATTTAATGCTGTGTGTGCCACAAATCCCAGACACAAATTCGCCCGTCGGGGACGAATCCGCGAACTTGGTCGTCGGCGAAATAGGTGAAATTAAAAAGTATGATTTTACCCCGCGAAATCATTGGGAAATTTTGGATATGAATGATTGGTGGATTGGGGATAAAATTGCAGATATTGCGGGTCCGCGTTCTTATACTTTGACCGGCGCGGCGGCGGAACTGGACTTGGCGTTGCAAACATTTGTTATACAAAAACTGATTAGTAAAGGATTCAAATACATTCATTGTCCCGCAATTGCAAAGCCGGACGCTATCTTTAATGCGGGGCATTTTCGCGGCAGTGATAAAAGTGTGATGGATTCTGATGTCTTTATGCTGAATGTGCCAGAGCGCGCATTGGCGGGCACATCAGAAATCACAATAAACTCTATGCACGCGGGGCAGGTGCTGGACGGGGACACATTGCCGCTTTTGTATGCGGGTTATTCGCATTGTTTTCGTAAAGAGGCGGGCAGTGCAGGGCGCGATACGCGCGGTCTGGTTCGTGTTCATGAATTTCACAAGGTGGAACAATTTGTTTATTGCACGGCGGCAGACGCGGAAAGAATGTTTGATTTCCTGTTGGAAAATTTGATAGAAGTATTTTCGGAACTGGAAATCCCATTGCGAAAGTTGTCGGTTGCGACGGGTGATATGGGATTTAACAAAATTAAAATGACCGATGTAGAGGCGTGGATTCCAGGCGCAGCCCGCTGGTTAGAGGTCGGCAGTTGCAGTCTGATTGGCGAATTCCAAGCGCGTCGAACAAATACGCGCTATCGCGATGCGGACGGAAAACTGCAATTTTGCACAACACTGAATAATACGGCGATTGCATTGCCGCGCGCCCTGGCGGTGGTCTTGGAAAATCATCAAAATGCAGATGGGTCGGTGAATATCCCGCGCGCACTGCAACCATTATTAAACGGACGAACAAAGATTTTTAAGTAAAAATATAAAAGGTAAAAAATGGCATTTACAACAGAACAATTGCGCAGATTTGCGGACTTGATACGCCTGGATATTTCGGACGAGCGCCTGGAACAAATGAATGTTGAATCAGTGATTGAATGGCTGGACGAGTTAAAAAAAATAGATACCACTGGGGTAAAGCCTTTATTGTCTGTGGCCCAGTTATCGCCAGAATTAAACTATTCGGTTCGTGATGATATCGTTGTTGAAAATGTATCGCGCGATGAATTATTGGAAAATACTCCTGATAAAACGGGTGTGGCGCGTGGATATTTTTCTGTGCCAAAGGTCAAAGATTAAATTCGGAGAAATAATAAAATGATACTGACAGATTTAACATTGACCCAGGTCCTTGATGGGTTGCGTAAAAAAGAATTTTCGGCGACCGAACTGGCGTCCGCATATTTAGAGCGTATAAAAAAATATGGTGATACGCTGAATTGTTATATTACACAAACGCCAGAGCGGGCATTAAAAAACGCCGCAGAATCCGACGCGCGATATGCAAGTGGGGCGGCACTGCCACTGGATGGTGTGCCACTGGGGATGAAGGATTTATTTGCAACGCGTGGTATTCGCACAACGGCTGCGTCCAAAATTTTGGAAAACTTTATTCCAGAATATGAATCTACTATTTCACAAAGGTTGGCAGATGCGGGCTGTGTTTTGTTAGGTAAAACAAATTTAGATGAGTTTGCAATGGGGACTCATTCCAAAACATCGTATTTTGGCGCGCCAGTCAATCCATGGAAAATCACAGAACGTTTATCCGCAGGTGGGTCGTCGGGCGGTTCTACATCGGCGGTTGCTGGCGGATTGGCGTTGATTGCGACGGGGACAGATACAGGTGGTTCAATTCGTTTTCCGGCGGCGATTACAGGGTTGGTTGGGTTCAAGCCTACATACGGCGTACTCAGTCGGTTTGGTTGTATCTCGTTCGCATCCAGTCTGGATACGCCTGGGACGATTGCGCGAAATGTTGCGGATACAAAATTGATGTTTGGGGCGATAACGGGATTTGATAAAAATGACGCGACATCTGCGAATATAGTTTTATCGGAAACACCGATGAAAAAACATCTAAAAATCGGCATTATCAAAGAATTTGAAAATATCAAAATATCAACAGATATGCGGGCGTTGATGGATGCTCAAATCAAGAGTCTAACAGATGCCGGCGCAGAAATTATAGAGGTCAGTGTGCCAAACATTTTGGACGCTTTGGCGGTTTATTATGTTATTGCGCCGGCCGAGGCTTCATCAAATCTGGCGCGCTATGATGGAATGAAATATGGATTGCGTGTTGATGGGGCAGATGTAAATGACACCTATAAAAAAACACGGACGGCGGGTTTCGGGGAAGAGGTGCAACGCAGAATGATTGTCGGCACAGCGGTATTGGCATCGCAATCTTACGATGTATATTTTTTACAGGCAGCTCGGGTGCGTGCGATGATTACTGCCGCTTTTGACAGGGTGTTTGAACAATGTGATTTTGTTTTATGTCCGTCCAGTGCGGGCTCGGCGGTGCCATTGGCATCCGAAATGTCGGTATTGGAAAATTATGCATTAGATATGTTCACAGTTGCGATGAATTTGGCGGGATTGCCCGCAGTCAGTGTTCCGGTCGGTATGGACGCGAACGGATTGCCGCTGGGGGTTCAGGTCGTGGGGCGCAGATTTTCTGACCTGGATGTTTTGAATATAGCGCAAAGAATAGAAGAGTTTGTAAAATTTGATAATCGTCCGTCTGTTATTTTGGGAGATTAAAATGGAACAAAAAATTATAAAAGTTATGCAGGAACTATACCCAGATAAAAAAATAACCCCAGATACAAAACTTGAGAATTTAGAAATATATACCGAATTTACAATGATTCAAGATATGGTAGAAATAGATGATGATTTAGGTTTGGAAGTCCCTTATGATATATTTAAAAAAATATTTTTATCAAATGGCAAATTTGATTCAACGAAAACAATAAAAACATTGGCAGAGTATTATAAAAACGGGAAACCATTGGTCAGAATAAAAAATAAAGCAAGCAAACATCTGCCAGGTGTCACAGCAACAAATACACTATTTCTGAAACAAAAACAAAACCAAAAAAAATAAAAGTGTAATTATTTTTTCTGGCGCAGTTTTTTTAATTTGCGCAAACGCCGTGCGCGTTTCGCCCGAAACCAGAATGTGTAAATCCCGCGACTATACGATAATAAATAAATTACATTTACTGCGAAAACACCCCACTGATTGTCATAAATCGCAACATAAAACCACGCAGGTTGCATTAAAACACCAATAATCGGTCCGTATTTTGACCACTTGTTGTTTGATGTCAGCAGCCATATTGAAATTGTTCCACATACAAAAATAATTATCTGTGATAAATCATACATTTTTTATCCTTTTATACATCAAAGTCATAATTCATAATCGCACGCGCAATCGCCGATACCAGTTTATTTTGGTGCGAGCCTGTTTTTAATAGTTTTTCTTCGGCCGTATTAGACAGGTGTCCAACCTCTATTAACGCGCCCGGGATTGTAGAACGCAATACCGCAAACGCCGCCTGGCGCAGTCGGGGCCCGGGTTGTATTTCCACACCCGAACTTTTTATTTTCTTTGATACATCATCTGCAAATTCAACCGATAGTTCCGAAACCGCGTGCTGTTGCAGGGCAGACAGCGCATTTCTGATGTTTGGTTCAAATCGCTCGAACCCATCAACCTCTATCTTATCCGCGGCGTTTTCAGCCTCGGCCAGCTTTTTAGATTCTTCATCCGAAGCAGTTTTTGACAAGGTATAAATTGAAAATCCCCGCATAGAGCGACTGGGGTTAGCATTCGCATGCAGGGATACGAACAAATCCGCATGATTTTTTTCCGCGATTCCTGCCCGTGTATCCAGGTTCAAGAAAATATCGCTGTCGCGTGTTAAATAAACCCGAAACCCTTTACTCTTTAATTCATCGCGCAATTTTTTTGCCATCGCCAGAACAATTGTTTTTTCTTTCGTCCCGTTGCGTCCAATACAACCTGGGTCGCGCCCCCCATGACCCGCGTCAATCACAATCACCGGCGTTCTTGTTTTCTTGGTTGCTGTCGCGCCTGCACCCGCGGCTGTATTCGTCGCCGCCGAACCCGCCACAAAGTCCAATACCAACCGATACCCAGTATCACCCTTTGGCTCCAAAATCATAATTTGATTTTTTGGAATATCACCAACCGGGCGTTGAAGGTCTGCAACAATTTGCAATTTATCACCCAACTGATTTTGGCGCAGATTTTTTACCAGTGTCCCAGATGCTAATCCCGCGCGTAATCCAGTATCCCCCGCGGTATTTGATAAATTTATCGCAATTCTGTCGGGGTTTGTTAAAAATTCCAGTGTGTAATTCGGACGATTTTCCAATTCAATAACCAGACGCGTTTTCCCACCTGGCTGCACCCCAGTTCGCAAATCACGCAAAGTATTACGTGCCGCAAATGCCACCCGCGGTAAAAAAGTTATGGCCAGAAAACCGACCCCCGCGATTTTCAGAAAAGTTCGTCTGTTTCCCCGTATCATTTCAACAACAATTATATCAAAAAATAGGTTTTATTCCAAACCGAAAATTCCCATTAAATCGCGAATTTGCTGTCCGCGCGTTGATGTCATATTTTTATCTGACTCTAATAATTCTGTTGCATTTTTTGTCGCCAGGCGGAATAAATTGCGATGAGCACGATAATCCACAAAATAATAATTCGCCCAACCAGATTGCTTTTGTCCCAACAATTCGCCCGCACCGCGCATCATTAAATCTTGTTCTGCGATTAAAAATCCGTCGTCGGATTCGCACAGCACCGACAGCCTTTTTTCGCCATTTTCTGTTAAATTCTGCGAATGCAATAAAATACAAAAAGATTGCGATGCCCCGCGCCCGACGCGTCCGCGCAATTGGTGTAATGCCGACAGACCAAAATTTTCGGCGTTTTCAATAATCATAATAGTGGCCGACGGGACATCTATACCGACTTCTATAACACTGGTTGCGACCAATATCTTAATTTCTGAATCATCAGATGCAAATTTTTTCATAACATCGTCGCGTGATTTTTTATCCATTTGACCATGAACCAAACCGACCGCATTTCCAAAAATTTTTTTTAATTCATTCGCACGCGTTTCTGCCGCGGCAAAGTCCAAATCTTCGGACTCTATTACCAATGGACACACCCAAAACACTTTTGCACCTGCGGCAATTTGTGCTTGTATTCGTCCGACCAACGCGCTAATCCGGGGCAGGGCCAGGGCAGTTGTGATAATTGGCAATCTATTTGCAGGCTTTTGTGCGATAATTGAAATATCCATATCGCCGTAAATCGTCATAGACAAAGTTCGTGGAATCGGTGTCGCAGACAAAGATAAAATATCGGGATTATTTCCTTTGGCAGATAACGCAGCGCGTTGCGCTACACCAAAGCGATGTTGTTCGTCAATTATTACCAATGCCAAATCTTTATACACCACAGATTCTGAAAACAGCGCGTGCGTTCCGATAACAATTTTTGTCCGCCCACTGCGAATAGAAATCAGTTTTTCCCGTGCGGTCGCCCCCTTGTCTCGCCCAGTTAAAATATCGCAAATAATCCCGAGTTCATCACAAATCGGTTTAATTTTTGCAAAATGTTGTTGGGCCAGGGTATCTGTTGGTGCCATAAATGCGGCCTGGTGCCGACATTCAACCGCATTTAATGCTGCAACCAATGCAACAATTGTTTTGCCGCTGCCTACATCCCCCTGGACCAGGCGCAACATCGGTGTCTCGCGCGCCATATCAGACTCAATTTCACTGATTGTGCGCTTTTGCACATCGGTCAAATCAAAGGGCAGGGACGCATAAAGTTTCGCGCGTAAAGCGCCATCGCCAGAAACCCCGCGACCAACGATTCCTTGCTTTCTGCGGGCACGACTGCGTCCGATTGCGGTCTGGTGCGCCAATAATTCCGCGTATGCCAGGCGCATAACATTTTCATTTTCGGGTAATAATTCTTCATTAGATTTCGCAAAATGAATTTTGCGCAGGTTATCAAAAAATTCGCCAGCGTCCACCGGCATTTTTGCAAAAATAGCATCACGCGCATTTGTCATAATTTTCTGGGACAGCCCCGCAGAAATCGGATAAACGGCCTGGTACTCTGGAATTTTTGCAGCGTTTTCTGGTGTTTCTATAAAGTCCGGATGAGTAATTGTTGCGCCCGTGCGGTCATAAAATTCCATTTTTCCGCTGACCAGACGAGTTTCTCCGACTGGTAATTTATTTAACCAATAATCCAAATAAGTTGAACCAAAAAATTGCAAAGTCAGTGTCCCACCGATTTTATCACGACAAAAAATTTGGGTTGGTGCGCGACGCCCACGACGAAATTCTCCGCCTTTTTTTACTGATTCTATACGACAAAGAATAGTGATTGTGTCGCCAATTTTCGCGTCCAGAACGGACTCGGAAACCAACCTAGGGCGAATATATCGAGGTGTGTGTAATAAAAAGTCCAAGACGCGGCGCCCGCCCAACAATTCGTCCAAACGGGCGGCGATAACGGGTCCGATACCCTTTACAAATTGCAGGTCAGTCCCTAAAAAATCTTTTAATACGGGTGTCATTATTGGCATTATATGAAAAAAATTATTAAAAAACAAAGTAAATTTAGTGGGGAAATAAAAAAATGGCGGAGCGTATAGGACTCGAACCTATGGACCGATATTCTCGGTCACAGATTAGCAATCTGCTGCATTACCACTCTGCCAACGCTCCGACGGGGGCTATTATTGCCCAAGTTTTCCAAAAACGCAAGGAGAAAAAAATATAAAAATATACTTGAAAAATGGGGATAAATATACTATATTCCCAAAAGCTAAAAATAAAAGGGTTCCCAATGAATTATCCATATATGCCAAAATCTACCGCGCTGTGGTTGATTGAAAATACAGGTTTAACATTTGAACAAATTGCTGACTTCTGCGGAATTCATGAATTAGAGGTCAAAACAATCGCCGATGCAGAGCGTTCCAAAATTCAAGGATTAAACCCTGTATTACAGGGGCAATTGACCCGCGAAGATATTACAAAGTGCGAGGCCGACCCATCGGCGCGCCTGACCCTGCGTGAACAGGTTGTAGCGGCACAGAAAAAACAGAATAAAAAAGGCGTGGGTTATACACCACAAATTCATCGTCAAAATCGTTCTGGTGGAATTTTGTGGATTCTGAAAAATTATCCAGATTTAACCGATGGTCAGGTTGCACGCCTGATGCGCAGCACAAATCCGACGGTTGCCAGCATACGCAACAAAACACATAAAAACTATTCTGCAATCAGTATCCAAAATCCAATTGTTTTGGGGCTGGTTTCGGAATCTGCGTTGCGTGATGCCGTGGTCAAGGCCGAAAAAGCGGCTGCAAAAAAATAAAATTATTTGCATCACCATATAAGAATACATCCAGATATAAAGGATAAATATGCCAAAGCCAATAGACGAAGCCACAAAATTTTTAATTGAAACATTGCCTGAGAATCTGCGCAAATTGGCCGAACGTTCCACCGAGAATGGCTTTTTATCCCAAAAGGATTTTGATAATGCAATAGTGTCTGATGAAATTCCGGATAGCGACCGCGACGAAATTATGTCCTTTTTCCAACAGGATTTGGCGTTAGAAGTAGTAGAGAACGCGGCCTTTGAATCATCATTTGATACATCGTTTATGGACGAAGATATGGACGAATCCGGTCCGCGCGATAAATCGCGAAATGTTCTGAACTCTGCGGAAAGTGGCGATACGGACGAAGATTATGACCATTATGCAAAACAATTGGAACGCAGTGTTACGGGCGGTTTAACGCTGGGGATACACGATTCTGTGCAATCTTATCTGAAATCTATTGGCACGGTTCAATTACTGACCGCCGCGGGCGAGGTCGCAATCGCACAAAGAATAGAGGCTGCATCCCGTCTGATGGTTTACGGGCTGTGTGAAAGTCCCATGACGATTCGCGCCATGTTGGATTGGTATGAGCAATTACTTCGTGATGATATCAAATTGCGATATATTATAAATCTGGAAGTGATGTATTCGTCCGATACAGAACAGAAAAAACTGGCAGAATTGACCGACACGTTGAAAAATAAAGGCGTTGAAAATATCGAAGACCTGGAAGACGAAGACCTGGACGAAACACTGGACGACGAAGAAGAACCCGAAGAAGTCGAAGATGAAGACGATGAAGCCGGCGAGAAAAGGTCTGGACCGCGTGGCTCGTCTGGGGTGCCGATTCCTGTAATGGAAGAAGCGCTATTACCGATGATTCTGGAAACATTTGCAAAAATTAAAAGAATCTTTAATTCTTTGGAAAAATTACAAAAACAGCGTATGGATATTTTGGTCAAATCGGCGAAATTGGACGCGGATTTGGAAAAAAAGTATGCACGCGCACGATTGGGATTGTTTGAACACGTCAGCAAAATCAGACTGAATGAAGACCGGGTTGCAGAAATTTTGGAAAAATTGACGGCGCGGACGGCCTTGCTGATGGGGCTAGAGGGCAAGTTGATGCGTATGGCCACGGGTATGAAAATAAAACATACTGACTTTTTGGCGGAATATACTGGTAATGAATTGAATAAAAACTGGGTAAAAAAATTATTAAAAAGTAAGACACCAGTATGGCAAAAATTTGCGACAAAATATGAACGCGATATTATAAAAATCCAGGAAGAAATTCTGAAAGTTGCCCTGGAAACGGGTCAGCCGACTGGCGAATATAAAAAGGTTGTGGAATTAGTGCGTCGTGGCCAGCAAGAGGCCGCACGTGCAAAGCACGAAATGATAGAGGCAAATTTGCGTCTGGTTATAAAATTTGCAAAACGTTTTTCGCCACGCGGATTTGGTTTGGATTTATCTGATTTGGTCCAGGACGGAAACATTGGTCTGATGAAGGCGGTTGATAAATTTGACTATCGTTTGGGAAATAAATTTTCTACATACGCCAGCAACTGGATTCAACAGGGTATTCTGCGCAGTATCGCGGACCAGGCCCGCACAATCCGAATCCCGGTGCATATGATAGATAATATCCATAAAATACAAAAAGCGGAACGTATTTTTGCACATAAAAATGGGCGTATGCCAACGGTTGAAGAATTGTCAAAAATTATTTATTTGCCGGTGGATAAAATTCACAAGGCAAAGAAAGTCAATCTGCGCCCTGTATCCTTAGAGGCGCCAATTGGCAGCGAAGACGACAGCAGTCGTATTGAAATTATCGCGGACGAAACGGCAAAAAATCCATTTACCAGTGCGGCGCAAAAAAATCTGCGTAAAATAGTGACCCAGATTTTGTCGGAACTAGACCCAAAGGAAGAAACTGTATTGCGTCAAAGATTCGGAATGAGTACGAATAAAACCAGCACATTGGAAGAGGTTGGGGAATATATCGGCGTTACCCGCGAACGTATCCGCCAGATTGAACAGAAAGCGTTGAATAAATTAAAACATCCGACGCGCGCACGAAAATTGCGTTCATTTTTGGACGATTGAAAATAAAAAATCCGCAACATTGTTGCGGTTTTTTTATCCCTTTGTAATTTTTACACCATCAGCGGTATCGGTGATTTTCCACCCCTTTGATTCAATCGCAGTGCGCAACTCGTCCGCGCGCGCCCAATCTTTTTCTGCCTTTGCCGCGGTGCGTGCATTCGCCAATTCTAAAATCTCGGTGGGCACATCAACGTTTTCTGATTCTTTTAATTTTTCAGCGTGTTGAATAAACATCAATCCCAACAATTCATCAACAAAGCGAACAACAAATAATTTTTCCCCATCAGTCAGATTTTTATCGCGCAGCATTTCGCCAAAAATTACCAACGCTGTCGGCGTTCCCAAATTATCATTTACCGCATCTAAAATTTTATTTTTATACACACGCGCCGCGTCCGTATCATTCGCCGCCGCACCCACAAACTCTGAAATCCGCCGCACCAGATTTTTATACCCGTTTGCGGCCGCGTCCAGCGCATCAAATGAAAACGCCAGTTGCGAGCCATAATTACTTTGCAATAATAAATACCGATACGCCATCGGGTCGTATCCGCGTTCTTTTAACACTGATAAAGTTAAAAATTCGCCCGCTGATTTTGCCATTTTGCCGCCTGTGCGGTCAATTAAAAATTCCCCATGAACCCAGTATTTTACCCATGGTGCGCCAACAATAGGCTCGCTCTGCGCAATCTCATTAGGGTGATGTGTTTGTGTTGCGTCAATTCCACCCGTATGAATATCAAAGTGCGGCCCTAAAATTGCCAGGCTCATAGCAGAGCATTCAATATGCCAACCTGGGAATCCACGCCCCCACGGACTATCCCATTCCATTGCGCGATTTTCACCACGCGCAAATTTCCACAGGGCAAAGTCAGAGTCATTGCGTTTTGCCGAATTAAAATCAACCCGTGCGCCCGCGCGATGCCCCGCAACCCCACCGCCAGTCAATGGTCCATAGTTTGGAAATTTTGATGTGTCGTAATAAATTCCATCATTCGGGATTTCGTATGTATAACCCAAACCCTCTAACTTTTTAATCATATCTATTTGTTCAGATATAAAATCTGTTGCGCGTGGGGTCGCGGTTGGGGGCAATATATTCAGGTCCGCCATATCACGATTGACCGAGTCTATGTAAAAATTTGCCACATCCCAAACGCTTTTATTTTCGCGCGCAGCTCCGCGTTCCATTTTATCATCGCCGTCATTTCCGTCATCAGTCAAATGCCCAACATCGGTATAGTTCATAACATTTTTAACCGCATATCCATTCGCCAGAAACATACGTTTTAACAAATCCATCAAGACCAAAGAACGCAAATTTCCGATGTGTGCATAATGATAAACCGTTGGCCCACAAGAATAAAAAGACACTTGGTTTGGCACCAATGGCACAAACTCTTCAACCCGCCGTGAAATAGTATTATAAAGTTTTATCATAGTTTGATAATACACAAAGTTTATGAATTTTACAACTGAAAAGATGTAATATAATTAAATGAGATTCCTATTTTCAGATTGCTGCCATACACATCTGCCGCGCGTGATTTTGCCAGGCGATATCCAACGAAAGGTCCCATTGTAAAATTACCCCATAAATTCGTATCCAGACGCAAATTCGCCGACAGGTCACGCTCTAAATCAACGCCAAAGTAATCCGTATAAGTCAGGTACTCGCGATAGTATCCGTCCGTGGAAAGATTTACCCCATCACGAATTTTATATTCCAATTTCCAACCCAATTCCGCCGCCGTTTTTCCGTTTTTTGGGTCAAAGGTAAAATCATATTCATACACACCAACCAGATATAAATCTTTTATAATAGGATGGTCAAACAAAGCCATACCCGCCATCGCACGCAGGACATTACGATGCGGCGCGCCGTCTGATGCGACAAACTCGGTTTCGTATTGTCCGCGCGCCGTCGGGCCGAATTTCAGGTCGTCATACTTCCAAATTCCATACGCCAAATTACTGGAAAGTTGGATTTTGTCTGCGTCCTTGCTGGTTGTATGTGGCGCGTAAATCGGCTTTAACTGGGTTCGTCCATATTCCATAAACAGCGTGTTATTCCATTCCAGTTCGCCGTGGTCGTATTCCAGGGCGATATCACCAATTCCACGAAAATACTCTGACGAATCCGCGGTCAGTGCGGATATGCTGGACCCTATATATTCGGCAGAGTTTTTGACCGATGTTTGCGAAATATCCAAACCAATACGCCTAATGTTCAATTTTGTGCCATCTGCACCAAATACAAAATTCGGAACCAGCGCGAACATCGCAAAAATTGGTAAAAGTTTTTTCATTTTTTTATTCTCTCTTTTTCGCGATTATAGTTACCCACACCAATAATTACAATATGAATAAAGTCATTATAAATTATTCCGCAGGGCGGTATAGATTTTTCCTAAATCCGATTTTGATAAAGTTGTTTGCAATTCTGGTGATGCGACTTGGTCGGCGGCGGCCAAAACCTTACCCCAGCCACGAACGAATTGTGTTGCCTGGCTGTGGAAAATTGCGTTATTTTTTATCATAGATTGGATTTGTTTCTTGTCCGCACTACCGATTGTTTTCGCAAACATTTTTGCAAAAATTTCCGTATCACCGCGATTGTATTTTTCGGTGATAGATTCAGATATCTCGGCACCCGATGCGTGTGTTAAATCAACCGCAATTTCATTTAATTTTTGTATTGCAGATTTTGCGTATTCCATAAATTGGTCATCAGACATTTTTTTTACTGGCACGGACGCTGTGGAATTTTTTGCAATTGCCGCCATCGGCGCGGTCGCCCGAGTCTCTGCCATTTGCCGCGTCAGGGTCTGCATAGTATCAGATGCCCGTGCATAGTCTGATAATAACTCTATCATTTGTTGCCGCGATTTCCCGGATAGGTCATTTAACTTTGACGATGATTCTGTAATGCCTTTTATTGCAGTCTCAACCGCCGTGCTGATTTCTCGGAGTTTTGTATCCAATGTAACAATTTCCGCCCCCAGTTTTTCGGTCATTTCGGTGCTGCCGCGCGTCAGGTCGGGCAGGGCGGCATAGTATTTTTCAATCAGTTCCGACAGCGGTTTTAATTGCTCGGTCGTTTCTTGTGATACGCGCACTAACTCGGTTGATTGTCCGGTCAGTTGTTCATGTGCGGTATTCATTTCAATCAGGGTTTGGCGCACC
This sequence comes from Rickettsiales bacterium, assembly GCA_031262525.1. Classification (GTDB taxonomy): domain Bacteria; phylum Pseudomonadota; class Alphaproteobacteria; order Rs-D84; family Rs-D84; genus JAISHM01. Next base: position 41,017 of record JAISHM010000016.1, read on the forward strand.
CCCTGGGTCATTGCGCGCACAGATTCTGCAAATGCACCCGCTGCTTCCTTGGTATCCGACAGAGTCGTTGTTGCAACCCCCTGGACATTATTTAATTCGCCAACAATCCCCGACGCAAAGTCGCGAATTTCCAATTGAAATTTACCGGCCAATCCTGTGACTTCGGACGCGATAGTTTTAATAAATTCCTCGGTAGTTTGGGACGCGCTCATCAAATTTTCCACAGACGCTGTCATATCTTTTTCTTGTTTTTCCATTGACGATTCGGCCAGTCTGATTTGGCTGCCGACCGCGTTCGCAGTGCTACTCAGGTTATTTAATTGAGCAGTCAAAGTTTTTTTGGATTGTTTTGTAAAGTTATCCAATTTATCCAATTGCCCACTTAATAATTTATCATTTTCGGTCATAATTTCTTGGTATTCTAAAACTTCTTTTTTTACATCTGCAAAGCCAGTCGCCACAGACGATGAAAGTTCGGACAATTTTGTTATCATCTCACCGGACGCAACACTCATTGTATTCATTTGCTCTGTATTCTTTTCAATATCAGATTGTAACTGATTTGATAATTCTCCGCCCGATGTTGCCCAGTTTTCAATATAGCCCGACAACTCGCTGGCACGCTGTATGGTCTGTTCAGAAATGCTGTCAATTTTAGACAATAATTCGTTGATACTACTTTGAAATTGGTTAGTTGTTATTTGTGTGTTTTTCCACTCGTCAGATACAATTATCTTTTGGAATCCGCCCAATGTATTTTCTAAATCAGTTGAAATTTTTTGTATATTGCTTGATGCATTATTCGCGATTTCGGTCAAGCGCACATTCCGCGCAACCAACTCTTTTTCCATCACATCAGCGGTAATAATTTGGTCTGATAAAGTTTTAGAAATAGATGCAAATGAACTTTCAATTTTTGCAATTTCATCACCCATAATTGCCTTTAACACACGCACCGCGTCCATCACCCGCGCACGTTCCGGTGCGGTCATCAAGGATATTACAGATTCCATAGTCTTTTGTGATTTTCGCGATACCGAATATAAAATAAACACGACAACAAAAAATAAAATAATTGCGATGATGCCACCGATTAAAAACATAGTATTCATTTCCACTTTTTTATCCCCCGAATTTTATAACCCAGTTATAATATAAATTTCGCCGTTATAAAGCAATATAAAATAATAAGAATCTTGAAATTTTTATAAATCTGGGCTATGATTCCAATTGTTATGGGAAAAATACAAAAATTATCAGAAAATCAAAACACGGCGGCGAACCCAAATAAAAACTTTTGGGTCCAGGCAAACGCTGGCACGGGTAAGACCAGCGTGCTGGTCGGGCGATTATTGCGTATTTTAATAACCCGTGATGGGGTAAATGACGGGATTTTGTGTTTGACATATACCAATGCTGGCGCGGCAGAAATGCGCAATCGTATCCTTGGGATATTACAGGATATCGCTGTTCTAGATGATAATGAATTGCGCGACTTTCTGAAAACAACACCTTTTAATACAGGCACCGAAATCACAGATAAATTGATAACCAAGGCACGCGGAATCTTTTATGACTATATCGACAATCCAGATACATTAAAAATAAAAACAATTCATAGTTTTTGCGAAGAAATTTTACGACGTTTCCCGACCGAGGCCGGCATCCCAACCGCTTGGAATTTGGTATCAGACGCCGACCAAAAAAGATTATGGCTGGATGTGTTTTCTGAAATGATTTATGACGAAAAAAATGAAATAGTGAATAATGCATTCGCACGAATTGTTGAGCGCACCAGTGAATATAAATTTGATGATTTATTAAAATTATTGACCACACAATATCAGTATTTTTTTAATAAAACAGATATCAAAAATACCAGGGATATTTTTGTAAAACAATTGCGTGATTTCTTGGATATGAATTCACCATTACAAACCAATGTTTCAGACGAAAAATTGCGTATAATTATCGCTGCAATCGGGGCTGAAAAAAAGCCTGCGCAATATTTGTTAAACATTGTTAAAAGTTCGGAACAACTTCTTAATAAATCTGAGATTTTTAATGATTATATATTTGCTTATTTGAATAAAAATGGGACAAAAAATATAAATGTTTCCAAGAAAGAATATCTGCGTGATGAACAAGACAGAATTTATCAAATTTATCAACGAAAAATAAACGAAAATTTATATGCCGATACGATGGCTTTATTTGATTTATCAAGTGCGTTTGCACAAAAGTATAAACAAATAAAACAGCAGAAAAATTTATTAGATTTTGATGATATTTTATTATACACGCACGGGTTGTTTGTGAATCCAGAAATGATGGGGTGGGTCTTATCCCAACTGGATAATAATCTGAAACATATTTTAATAGATGAAGCGCAAGACACATCGTTTTTACAATGGGAAATCATAAATCTGTTGATTCTGGATTTTTTTAATACGAATGGCGCACATACAATTTTTGTTGTGGGTGATACAAAACAATCTATTTACGGATTCCAGGGGGCGGCCCCAGACGCGTTTGCCGCATCACGCGAATACATTCGCAACCAGATTAAAAACAACAATCTAGATATTGGGAAAATACCATTGGACCAGAGTTTCCGAAGTGCGCCGGCAATTTTAGAATCCGTGGATTATTTTTTTGACCGCTTGGAAAACTTTAAAAACGACACACATCGCGTGGTCAGAAGCGATATATACGGGCGCGTTGAAATTCACTCTGTGATGATTGCCGAAAATGCCGAACAGGACCGCAAAAAATACATCGCGGAGATTATTGAAAAAATTGAGTCCTTGATTCAGGGTGGCGTAAAAGCGGGCGATATTATGGTTTTGGTGCAATCGCGTTATCCGTTTGCAACAATGTTAGGTTCGGGGTTAAAGCGACGCGGAATAAATGTCGCCAGCGAAGACAGAATAAATTTACCCGAATACCCAGCAATTCGTGATTTATTAAATTTGATTCGTTGGTGCATTGACGAGTCGGACAATTATGCGTTGGCATGTGTTCTGAAAAGTCCTTTGTTTGGTATGACCGAAAATGATTTGTATAATTTATTACACCCTGACAAGAACGCTAATTTATTCGCAAATTTAGAAAATACTCATTCTGATATTTACAAACAATTATCAGAAATTATGAATGATTCTGTGGATTTACCGCCATATTCATTTTTTATGAAACTCTTACGAACAAACGAGCGGCGCGAAAAAATGATTACCGCGCTGGGGGTGCAAATAGTAGAGCCCCTGGAAGAATTTTTAACAATATGTTTATCGTATGAACGCACACAAAGCGGCACATTAAAACATTTTATAAAATGGTTCATCGAAGGGGACAATGTTATAAAACAAGAGCAATCCGCAGATGACGGGGTGCGTATTACAACTATTCACAGCAGCAAGGGTTTGGAAGCAAAAATTGTATTTTTAATAGACACCTTGAAAACACCAAAACCAAATAAAATTATAAATGTGAAAAAAGATTTGTGGTTATGGTCGCCACAAGAATCAGGTTCATCGCAACTCGCAAATGCCGCAGAATCAAATATGGAAACACAGATGGCGGAATACAATCGGTTATTGTATGTCGCGATGACGCGTGCGCGGGACGAGTTGTATATTTATGGATTCACAAAACACACCCCCAAAACTGATGCGTGGCATACACGTTTATGGAATGTTTTTTCTGGATATGAAAAAATAAAACTAGACGGGGAAACTTTGGTGATTAGTAATGAGTAAACTAACTGAATTTTTACAAAAAAAAGAATCTGAAAAATTCGCAATGAATACAGGAAAAAAAATCCATCACGAATTGCAATTTTTGCAATTGACCGATGATACAAAAGTCGCAAAAAAAATCCGCGACAATGAATTTTTATCGCAATTTTGGGAACCGGGTAGTCGGGCAGAGGTTCCAATCTCTGGATTTGTAAATGGTCATTTTTACAGCAAGCGCATTGACCGAATGGTTGTGTTAGACAAGGATATTTTATTCTTTGATTACAAAACTGATACGACGCGGATACGGCGCGAGGATTATAAAAAAACTATAGAAATTTACGCAAAATTGTTAAAATCAGCGTATCCTGATTATAATATTCAGGGCTATATTCTGTGGTTGCACGATTGGGGCTTAGAAAATATAATATAAAAGAAAATGTTAAACAGATTATTTATTTCTAATGTTATTTTGATTGACCGATTGGAATTGACTTTCGGTGGCGGATTAAATGTTTTAACAGGCGAGACGGGCGCGGGTAAGTCTATTTTATTGGATGCATTGGCATTGGCGTTGGGGGCGCGTTCGGACACGGGCCTATTGCGTCGTGGCGCAGATACAGCGAATGTTATTGCAGAATTTAATGACGCACCCGCATTACATAATTTATTAAATGAAAACGGGATAGAGATTGGGGAAAGTTTAACTTTGCGGCGCACATTGGCGGCGGATGGGAAATCGCGCGCGTGGATAAATGATACGCCCGTCAGTATAAAATTATTAAAAGAGATAGGCGACAGCGTTTGTGAAATTCACGGACAATTTGAAAATCATACTTTGTTAAATCCGGAAACCCATATCACAGCGTTGGACACATTCGGAAAATATGATTTGTCAGCGATACGCGACGCATACACCAAACTTCATTCGGCAGAAAAAAAGTTAAAAGAATTGGTGGAATTATCCGAGCGCAGCGCGTCCGAGCGGGAATTTTTGGAACACAATGTCCGTGAATTGTCCGCGCTGAATCCGCAAGTTGGCGAAGAAGAAGAATTGGCAACGCGCCGTGCAATTTTAATGGACGCGGAAAAAAATGCGGCAATCTTAAACGATGCGATGATTGCGGTGCGCGGACTGGACGGGAAAATCTTTGATGTTGCGCGAATTTTACAGAGGATAAAAACCGACCCGAATCCGTATGAGACACAAATAAATTCGTTGTATGAAATTGCAGAGATTGCCGCCGATGTTGAAAATAAAATTACGCCAACCGACACTGATATTGAATCGTTGGAAAACATTGAATCGCGATTGTTTGCAATTCGCGCGGCGTCGCGAAAACATCGTGTATCCGCAGATGAATTACCCGAAGCATTGGAAAGAATGCGCGACCAACTGAATACGATTGACAACTTTGATGCGGAATTGAAAAAAATAAAATCGGTCGTCGCGGTGGCGCGAACGGAATTTGACAGGGTTGCATCAGATTTAACAAAAAAACGAGCAGCGGCGGCGACCGCACTACGTGATGAAATTTTGCGCGAATTACCAGACCTGAAACTGGGCGGCGCAGATTTTACGGCTGAAATTTCGGCGGTGGCGCCGTCAATCATGGGGGCGGACGCGATAACCTTTTTAATAAAAACTAATCCAGGCAGTAATTTTGCGCCAATAAATCGGGTTGCCAGTGGTGGGGAATTGGCGCGTTTTATGTTGGCGTTGCGGGTTGTTCTGCGTGGCGCGGATGCACAAAAAACAATGATTTTTGACGAGGTTGATACCGGAATCAGTGGCGCAACTGCATCGGCGGTGGGGGCGCGCCTGGGGCGGTTGGCGGGGGGCGGTCAAATTATTGTAATAACACACAGCGCCCAAGTGGCGGGTTTTGCGAACAAGCACTTTTTAATCAGTAAAGAATCCACCGACATCACGACAAAAACAAATGTGTGTGAAATCACGGGCGACGCACGATTAAATGAAATCGCCAGAATAATCAGCGGGGATAAAATTACCGACGAAGCCATTGCCACCGCAAAAACATTAATTAAATCTCTATAACTCCATCAGCAAATTCAATAGTTGCGGGACGCACAAAGTCCGCGGCGCGTGATATAATTTTGTCGCCCCCACGCACCATCGCAAAACCACGATTCAAAACACTTTTATACGACAGCGACCCCAACATTTGTCCAAAATGATTCAGGTTTTGATTCAGCGTGGCAAAATGATTTTTAATTGTTTTTTCCATATTATCCGCTACTCGTAATCCCACGCGCGCCGTCGCAATTTTATTCGTGTATAAGATATTTAATGTTCGCGAAATATCGTCCAATCTTTGCGCACGTTCCATAATAACCTGGCGCGGACTTTTGGGATTTATCGCGTTTAATTTATCGCGCATTGCGCCCAATTTTCCCGTAAACCCAGAATGAATCCGATGCCAGATATTTTCCAATTCATTTATCAGTGAAATCTTTGTCGGAACAACAATTTCCGCCGCGCCCGTTGGGGTCGGCGCGCGCACATCTGCGGCAAAGTCAATCAGCATCCAGTCAGGCTCGTGCCCGATACCCGACACCACGGGAATTTCGGAATCCGCGACCGCGCGAACAACGACTTCTTCGGAAAAAGGCAATAAATCTTCCAGTGAGCCACCCCCACGCGCAACAATAATCACATCTGGGCGGGAAAGTTCCCCTCCGGTAGATGGGTGCGGCAATGCCGCGGGGTGGTTTAGCCAAGTTTGTATTTTATTCTCTAAATACTTTGCTGCGTCTGCTGGATTTTTTAATACTGATTCTGCGCTAA
>JAISHM010000003.1 GCA_031262525.1 Rickettsiales bacterium
TAATAATTTCATTTTTTGCCAATTCACTGCTGCGAACCTGGCCCGATTGTGTCACCGTATTATTATCCAGGTCAATTTGATTTACAAATTTATCCGAAATTGGCGCGATTAAATTCACCGCCGCAGGAACAATCGCCGTCACCATCGGCATAAAGAATTGTTCAATATAATCCGTGCTGCCGTATCCGGGGACACCAACACGACCCTGGCTGTCTGCTGCGAACGGCTCGTCCGAACCAAAGTTAAATTCAACACCATCTGGACGCACAAAGCGATACCATTTCATTTGCATACGACCAATCGCCTTATATGGTCCTGGCAAATCCCCCGTCAAATACCCCAGCATCAGTGTCCCCGCCGGTATAATAATTGTTCGTCCGTTATCAGAATACACATTGCGGTCAACGGTTGCCTGAACCGGCAACATTGTTTCTGGGGATATTTTGGAATCCGCACGTATTTCGTTTACTATTGTGGCTGGTATTGGTTTATACTGGCGCAAAACAAATTTTCGGTCGTATGGATTTTTACTGGATACAAAGGCATCTCCGCCGTTATACGATGATGGAATTAAATCAGATTGTGAAGCATTTCCAAAGTTTATTATTTTTGATGCGCCTTCGGCATTTGATGCAACCTCGGATTGTCTTGCCCTTATTTTTGTTTTCGCAGGTGCCGGATTTGATAATGTCGGAACAGCTGAACCCGCCATAATAAATCCAATATGGTCAAAGTCCGAGCCAATTTTGCGTGATGGATTTTTCAGGTCTGTAATAAATCCTGTTTCTGCGTTATATTCCCCGTTCGGGCTGGTGCAATCGGTGTCAGAAAATGGATGAAATAAAAAACGCCCGTTTTGTGGTCGTATCCAACCAATTTGTTTCCCGTATGCATCATATCCGCCAAACGCAAACTCATAACATTTTTCCGTTGTCAGTGCGCTGGTTGTTGGCGCGGGCGCGGGCTTTGGCGCGGCCGCAATTTGTATTGGTGGCGCAATTTCCGTAATCGCCGCAGCGACCGGATTTTCAAGTTTTGGCGCAGGCGCAGGCTCTGGCGTGGCAACCGGTGCGGGCGCGGGCGCAACTTTTTTCGTTGATACAGCAACCGGTATTTCCAAGGTTTTGGTCATTTTTTCACCTGCACCAATCGGATAATAATCAACCATAATTTTTACACTGGTTTTTTGTATCTCTTGTGCCGCCGTCCATGATAATGTTGCAATACACGGAATCCCAGGTTCAATCGCAGATATTAAACAAGCACTGCGAATACCCATCCCGTCAATATCACGCGATAATTTTATGTTTGGAATTTTCGCCATAGTATTCGCAGAAATTGTAATTGACGCAGTTTGAGCGTCCCCAAGAGGTGTATCCAGCCAGTCAATTTCCGCTGGGTCTGTCATCAGTTTTAATTCTTCTGCGGGCGCGGCAGGTTCGCTGGGCTTGTTTGTATCATCGCCACCCGACAATAATACCCCCAGTAAAATCGCAACAACAACAAACGCCGAACCCAAAACAATCCACAAGATATTGTTCGGAACAGATTTTTTTACATCTGAAATAGTTGTTTTTATCGCTGCCATTTACTTGCCTTTATTGCACACGAACCACGCTGCAACTGGTTCCCTGGAACTTGGTCAATTTGTCGCATAATTTTTGTGCTGTATCTATGTCTGTCATTGGCCCAATCCGTAATCTATACAGCCGCGCCGATGCGCCATCTGCGCCCAATTCGCCGACCCCAGATTCATCAACCGCAAAGAATACCTGGTTTCTATAAGGTGTCAAAAGACCCGCGCCATCGTCGCCGCTGAACTTGCTCAACAATTTTTCCCAATAGTCATTCAATGCCTTTACAGAGCGGTCAGATTTTAATTCCACCGCCACACCACTTTGCGCCGATGTGATAATTGGAATATCAGATGCCGGTAAAAACGCGCCCGCCGTATTACGCGTCGCAGGCAACATATTTACGCCCGCCGCTGTGCCGCTGATACTGGCTTGCGCAGGTGCGCCAACCTGTGCGCCATAATCATATCCTGATGGAATCACAGGCATTCCATAATCAGTAATTGGCATTTCACCATAACCAACATTTTGTAAAGATTGTGCGGAATTTATGCTGTTCATAACATTCGCCTCGGCCAATGCCATAACCGACGAAGCGTTCCCAATCAAGAATGGTTTTGCGCGCCGTTTGATACACACAATCCGTTGCCCACTGCGAAGGACCATGTCCCCCACTGCCTCTACTATCAGTAATCTGCCGTTTTCGCCATCTGTGCGGAATCCAACAGGACTTTCCCCGCCCTCTACCAACAACGACACCACCGGACGTTGTGTCATCGCAATAACCTTGTCCCCAAAGTCGATATAGGTAAAGATGTTATCACGCCATACCCGTTCTGGCGCAATAACATAATCATCTGGATTCGGGACAAAAATATCCAAATCAAAACGAAATTCCGATGGGTTGATTTTCATCGTTTTTATCCATCCGTAATCTTCACCATCAACCCCTAAACTGGTTGATTTTTCCGTCTTTGGAAATATAGAATTCATTGTCGCGGCATTCGTATTATTTGCGATACCAGTCCCCAGGGACGAACGTCCGTCCAGAATAATATCAACCTGGGAATAAGATATTTCGCCAGAATTAGAAGGCTCAGACCGAAGATACAACAGATATTTATTTCCAGATTTTCCCGTCACAATTAAATTAGTATCCCCACCCTGATTTGATGGCACAGGTGTCATATAAATTGTATTGCCGCCCTTTTGAGTATCTATCTGGAACAAACCATCATTTCCAATAACCGCATTTTCCAGTTGTTCGCCATTTGGAAAATTTATCATCGTAACCATTCCATTACGCAGACGAATCGGTAAAACCGCACCTGGGGTCCATGTCAATTGTGCAAAGCCAGGTTTGGTGCTGCCCGCGGCCATATTTGCATCGGGATTATCCCATGCTTCCTGGATACCCGCAGCTATCGCGCCCCCACATAATGAAATTCCCAAGATGCACAAAAGTAATTTTTTCATATTTCCTTACCTTTTCTTTATAGTGTGTTAAAGGTGTTTAATGGGTCGCCCCCACCAGATTCAACACGATATTCAGATACCCGCAGGCCCAATGGGTTTGTTTGTTTGTTTTCCCATTTGACCATATTTGTTTGTTCTAATTTTATTACAATAGTAAAATCTTTTTGGGGGGCTTGTCCAGTCTTTTCTGCACCAGTATCCCCAGATTCTGATGACTGGCAAAACCAGCGAAAATTTGCCGCAAAAGTATCCTGTCCGCGTGGCACAATACCGGGGGTTCTAAATTCCACAGAACACGAAAATTTTACCGGCGGAGTGTCATTCATAAATGCCGTCCATAAACCAGTTTTTACAAAGTCTGTATAAACAGCCCGTGATGATTGGACATAAACTATGCCGTCGGGCGCACTCCATCTTTTGCGAATGTCATTTATGTCGGGCGAAATTTCATTGCGTAAGCGAATGTATTCGCGTATAAAACTTTCCTGGTATGCAATCATAGTTTGATTATTTATGGGCAGGGGTGTTATTTCAACACTTTGCCCATCGGCCAATGGCGCGTTCAGTAAAAACACCTGGGTCCGTTCCAGCGGAAATATATTTGATAGTGTGAAAATCATCGCCAAACTGGTAACAATTGCCGCCCCTAGCACGATAGACATCATGCGTGCTGTAAAAATATTCGGTGGTATCAGTGCCATATTTTTGCTGTTTTTCTCCCTCTTTACGCGATGATAGTAAAAAAATATATGGTCGCGCAAGGAAAAAATAAAAAAATATCTTTGGGTCTGGGGTCTTTGGACTAAGGTCTGAGGTCTGATGGCATTGGCATTTATTCGTAATCTTTGTGCTTAAACAATGGTGATAGATAAATAAAATAAAAATCATCAGACCATAGACCCCAGACCCAAAGATATTTTCCCCTTGCGTTAAAAAAAGAAATGATTTAGAATAGATTCCACTTGCTTTTTGTAAAAAGTGTGGTATCGTGCGCAGGATAAAATAGGTAAAATAGGGGTAAATCCGCGTAAAAGGTGAATCATTAGGGGCATAGTTCAACGGTAGAATAGAGGTCTCCAAAACCTTTGATGTGGGTTCGATTCCTACTGCCCCTGCCAAAAAAAAGAAGATGCGAAATATATGAAAAAAATAATGAATTATATTCAATCGGTGCGTTCAGAATGGTTCAAAATTGTGTGGCCGTCGCGTGATGCGGTAATTCGTGCAACTATAATGATTCTGGTGTTTTCGGCGATTGCGGCGTTATTCTTTTTTATCACGGACAGCATTCTGAATGTTATTGTAAAGTGGGTATTTTAATAAAAACGGGGCGAATACAGATGATGCAGTATTATATTGTAAATGTTCATACAGGGTGCGAAGATAAGGTCGCACGCGAATTGCGCGAACAAATTGACACGCGTAAATTAAATCCTATGTTTGGCGAAATTTTGGTGCCGACGCGCGAAGTGTCCGAGATAAAGGCGGGTAAGCGCGTAAAAACAGAAAAAAAGTTTTTCCCTGGTTATATTGTTATTCAGATGGAAATGAATAATGAAACATTTACTTTGGTAAAAAATCATCCCCAGGTTGTGATGTTTTTGGGACAAAAGCAACGCCCAGTCCCAATTTCCGAGGACGAAGCCCGTCGTTTGGTAAAACAAATGGAAGAGGGTGCCGCGGCAGTTGATGATACTGAATATGAAGTGGGTCAAGAAATACACATTGTTGATGGTCCGTTTATGAGCTTTAATGGTATCGCGACCGAGGTTGATAATGTAAAACAAAAAATGGTTGTGAATGTTCTAGTGTTTGGGCGGGAAACCAGCGTCAGTCTGGATTTCAGCCAGGTTGAACGGGTATAAAATCTGTTTAATCAAATAGTGTGGTAGAAGTTGCCGCTTTGCACCACAAAGTCTAAATAAAAACAAGGAGACTATGAAATGGCAAAAAAAGAGTTCAAGGGGCTGGTGAAACTGGTGGCCCCGGCGAAACAGGCGAATCCGTCGCCTCCTATTGGCCCAATTTTGGGTGCGAATGGGGTAAATATTGCGGAGTTTGTTAAACAATTTAATGATGCGACCAAAGATATGGAAGCGGGAATCCCGGTTCCTGTGATTATCACGGTTTATACCGACCGTACTTTTGAATTTATTCTGAAATTACCGCCGGTATCATATTATATTAAAAAAGAAGCGGGTCTGAAATCTGGTTCAAAAAAACCAGGTCGTGATTTTGTCGGGAAACTGACAATGGACCAGGTTCGTAAAATTGGCGAAATTAAAATGCCTGACTTGAATTGCTCTACTATTGACGCGGCGGCGAATATCGTTGCGGGTCAATGTCGTTCTATGGGCGTAAAGGTAGAGGGGTAAGATATGAAAACTACGAAAAAAATGAAATTGCGTGAAACATTGGACGCGAAAAAGTTATATTCTTTGGCGGATGCGATTGCTGTCTTACGCGAATACACCAGTAAAAAGTTTGATGAAAGTATGGAAATCGCGGTGCGTTTGGGGATTGATGTGACCAAGGCCGACCAGAATATTCGTTTAATGTTGGCATTGCCAAATGGAACGGGGAAATCGGTTCGTGTGGCGGTTATTACCAATGACAAAGCGGACGAGGCAAAACAAGCCGGTGCCGAGGTTGTCGGTGGCGAAGACCTGATTGAAAAAATCGCTGGTGGCGAGATAAACTTTGACCGGGTTATTGCGACGCCTGATATGATGCCAAAAATGGCAAAGGTTGCGCGCGTGTTGGGGCCAAAGGGTATGATGCCAAATCCAAAATTGGGAACGGTTACCAATAATGTTGCGGACGCTGTAAAGGTGGCCAAGGCGGGTCAGGTTGAATTACGTGCTGAAAAGAAGGGAATTATCCATGCGGGCTTTGGTAAAATGTCTTTCACGGATGATAAACTGATTGAAAACGCGATGGCTGTGATTGATGCGTTGAAAAAGGCAAAGCCAGCAACCAGCAAGGGTCAATATATGTTGGGTGTATCGGTCAGCACGACCCAGGGTCCGGGACTGCGCATAGCGTTGTAAAAAAGATTCTTGTCCAAGACTGACGGGGTGAAAAACTTAAAAAGCAAAACCCATCATAGACAAAAGAGTTTCGCTCTTTTGGGACACAGAAGAGAGCCCCACCGAGGTGAAAATTTTGGTGGAAAAGTAAAACAAAAGCAAAAAGGATGAAAGCGTGAAAAGAGATGAAAAATCCGCGCTGATATCGACTTTGCAGGAAAACATTGCATCTGCGAATGGTATTTTCGTCATTGAAAACCATGGCACATCGGTCAAAGATTTCGAGGCTTTGCGTCGCGAATTGGCACCGATTACATCGGTATTCAAGGTTGTAAAAAATCGTTTGTTCAAGCGCGCGGTTGCGGGCACTGGATTTGCAGATGTTGAAAAACTGATGGTTCGTCCGACAGCGGTTGCGATTGCAACAGATGGTCTGGCGGTGACCAAGGTTTTGGCAAAATTCGCGGAATCGCATCCGACAATTTCAATTGTTGGTGGTCAGATGGATGCGGGTTTGCTGGATGCAAAAGCGGTAGAGCAATTATCCAAACTTCCGTCATTGTCTGAAATTCGTGGCACGATTGCGCGCATTTTGGTCGAGCCTGCATCGCGTTTAGCGCGTGTGTCGGCAGAATACGGAAATAAACAATAATAAATAAAAGGAAAAAGAAATGGCAGATATTCAGAAAATTGTTGAAGAATTGTCAAAATTGAGTGTTTTGGAAGCAGTTGAATTGTCCAAGGCATTGGAAGAAACCTGGGGTGTTTCTGCGGCAGCGGCGGTTGCGGTTGCTGCAGGCCCAGCGGCAGCGGCAGAAGAAAAGACAGAATTTGATGTTGTCTTGGCAGATGCGGGCGCAAATAAATTGAGCGCGATTAAAGCGGTCAAAGATTTATTGGGTCTGGGTCTGGGCGAAGCGAAAACATTCGTTGAATCTGCGCCAAAAGTCGTCAAAGAAGGTGTTTCCAAAGACGAAGCAGACAAAATCAAAGCAACTTTGGAAGCCGCAGGCGCCAAGGTTGAGGTGAAATAATTCACTATACAACAAAACGCGGTCGGAAATTCCGACTGCGTTTTGTTGGTTCAGATTTAATAAAAAAATGGGATGATTTTTTTGTTAAATTTAACTTTACGCAAACGGGTTATATTTTGTAGCAAGATGATAAACTGCGGGCAAAAAATAATACTGGGGGCTGGCAAAACAAACACGGAGCGTTGAAATATGGCAGTAATTCAGAAAATCAGAAAATCGTTTGGCAAGGGAATTTTGAAAACACCTTTGCGTGATTTGGTTGAAATCCAATATGATTCTTATCGGGACTTTTTACAGGCGGATACAGATGCGGGTGCGCGGAAAAATATCGGTCTGCAAAATGTGTTCAAGACTATGTTTCCTGTGCATGATTACGCGGGTGCGGCGGACTTGGAATTTGTTGAATATATTCTGGACGCGCCACAATACAATGTTCAAGAATGTATGTTGCGTAATATGACATACGCGTCGCGGTTGAAATTAAAATTAAAACTGATTATTTGGGATGTTGCAGAAAACGGAAAAAAATCGTTGCGCGATATCAAAGAACAAGAAGTGTTTATGGGAGAAGTGCCGTTGATGACACATCGTGGGACATTTATTTCTGGCGGTGTGGAACGTGTTGTTGTTTCACAAATGCATCGCGCCCAGGGGGTGGTGTTCGGCTTAACGAAAGAGGCCAAAGGCGCAGATGCGTCCAGTGAAACATACACAGCGCGTATTATTCCAGAACGCGGTTCCTGGATAGATTTCGAGGAATCCAAGGGTGTAATTTACGCGCGTATTGATCGCAAGCGTAAATTCCCAGCGACCGTATTACTGCGCGCGCTGCCGACCGCGGCGGACGAAAAAAAGTTTGCGGCGGACCCGCGTCGTGCAGTTGTTGGTGGAATGACTGATTCTGAAATTCTGTCGGCGTTTTACAAAAAAATTGAGTTGGCGAATGATGGGGCATTTTGGAATGGTAAAACATCTGACCTGACCGCGCTGGGGGATTTCCGTTTGGGATTTGATGTTTTGGGGGCAAAATCACACAAGGTTGTGGCGGCGAACGGGACCCGTATGAATGAAAAGAAATGGGCAAAATTGACCGAGGCAAATTTCGCGATTACACGTGAATCTGTGTTGGGCGGATACTTATTTGACGCGATAGAGGTTGATGGCGAAGTGTTATTCGGGGCGGGAACCGAAATCACAGAAGAAGTCCTGAATGATTTTGATAAGTTGGGGATTAAAAACATCTCTGTCATTGGTATAGACAATATGTTTTATGGCACACATATCCGTAATACTTTGGTTGCGGATAAAACCGCAAACAGGGACGAAGCATTACTGGAAATTTATAATGTTGTGCGTCCAGGGGAAAGACCAACGATAGAGGCGGCGATGAATTTGTTCTCGCACCAGGGATTTGACGCATCGTATTATGATTTATCTGCGGTTGGTCGTTTCAAAATGAATAAGCGGTTGCGTATAGATTCTGGAAAAAAGCCAGAAGACGAAAGATTGTTGACCAAGTCTGATTTTATCGCGACAATGCAAACTTTGACCGATATTATTGACCACAAGGATACGATTGACGATATTGATAACCTGTCTAATCGTCGTGTGCGCACGGTTGGGGAATTGCTGGAACAGCAGTTCCGTATTGGAATGTCGCGCATAGAAAGATTGGTTCGTGAGCACTTGGCGGCGCCGAATGTGGCGACATTAAAACCACAAGATGTGATAAATGTAAAGCCTTTGATGGCGGCGGTATCGGAATTTTTCGGAACATCGCAATTGTCGCAATTTATGGATTCCTTTAATCCATTGGCGGAATTAGAGCACAAGCGTTTAATTTCTGCGATGGGTCCGGGGGGATTAAATCGCGAAAGAGCCGGGGTCGAGGTTCGCGACGTTCATCCGACACACTATGGTCGTTTGTGTCCAATACACACACCCGAGGGTGCGAACATTGGACTGATAAATCACTTGTCATTTTATGCGCGTGTAAATCCATACGGATTTATTGAAACGCCATATTACATTGTTAAAAATGGTAAGGTTACGGACGATGTTGTTTATTTAACTGCGGACGAAGAAACGGGACATAAAATTGCCCAGGGTAATACCGCAATGGATGCGAATAAAAAGATTACAGAAGATATTGTGACGGCGCGTTTGGACGGGGACTTTGTAAAAATTTCGCGTGAAGAAGTTGATTTAATTGACGTTGCGCCGCGCCAGATTGTGTCTATTGCGCCGGGGCTGATACCATTTGTTGAAAACGACGACGCGAACCGCGCGTTGATGGGTTGTAATATGCAACGCCAGGCGATACCATTATTGCGTGTTGATGCGCCAATGGTTGGAACAGGTATCGAACGCGAAGTAGCGCGTGATTCCAGAACGGGTAAAATTGCAAAACACAGCGGGGTTGTGGAATCGGTGGATGCAAACAGAATAGTGGTTCGTTGCACCAACAGCCGTAATGTTGTGACGGGTGTGGATATTTATGACTTGGAAAAATTCCAAAAGTCTAATTCTGAAACATTGGTTCATCAAAAACCATTGGTAAAGGTTGGCGACCGGGTGTCCGCGGGTGATATTATCGCCGACGGCAGCAGTATGAGTTATGGTGAATTGGCGTTAGGTAAAAATGTCTTGGTGGCATTTGTGCCATGGCGCGGATATAATTACGAAGACTCTATTGTAATTTCGGAAAAGGTTTCGCGCGAAGATGTCTTTACCAGCATAAAGATTGTTGAAAAAGAGTTCAAGGTTCGTGATACTCAATTGGGACCAGAAAGTTTCACACGTGATATTCCAAATGTTGGTGAAGAATCTTTGAAAAATCTGGATGAGTCTGGAATTATCTATATTGGTTCTCATGTAAAACAAGGGGATATTTTGGTTGGTCGTGTGTCGCCAAAATCTGAAAGTTTGCTGACCCCTGAAGAATCGCTGTTGCGCAGTATCTTTGGTGAAAAGGCGTTGGCGGTCAAAGATACATCATTGCGTGTTGGTCCAAACGAAGAGGGTGTCGTTATCGGTGTCAATGTTTTGACACGGCACGGGGTTAAAAAAGACGAACGCACGCAAATGATTGAACTGCAAAAGATAGAGCAAATCAACAAAGGTCGCGAAGAAGAAATACAAATTTTGGAACGCAGTTTCGCGGCCCAGGTATTTCAGATTGCAGAAAGTTTGGTAATTGACGGCGGCACAGGCAGTATTAAACCTTTTGTGGGTAAAAAATTGACAGCCGAAGTGTTTGAAGCACTGCGCGTAACTGATATGAAAAAGTTGCAGGTTAAAAATAAAGAAGCGCAAGCGAAAATAAACGAATTGCGCGAACAACACGAAATAGTGTTGAAAAACCTGAACGAAAAAGCAGATGGCGAAGTTGCGCGTGCAACAGAAAGTCATTCGCTGAATGCCGGTGTTTTGAAAGAGGTCAAGGTTTATATCGCGCATAAAATGAAACTGCAACCAGGGGATAAAATGGCGGGACGCCACGGGAACAAGGGTATTGTATCGCGTGTTGTGCCAATAGAAGATATGCCATATATGGAAGATGGAACACCAGTTGATATTGTTCTGAATCCGTTGGGTGTGCCATCGCGTATGAACATCGGGCAAATTTTAGAGGTGCATTTGGGTATGGCGGGTCGCGAATTGGGAAAACAAATTGGCGAAGTTCTGGACGAAGTAAAGGCCAAACGTGCGGTAACCGATGACTTGCGCACAATGATGGGAAAAATTTATGGCAAGGATACGGCGGCGGCGTTGGAAAAAATGACTGATACAGATGTTCGTTCTCATGCGGCGTTATTGCGCAGTGGTGTTCCGATGGCGACACCGACCTTTGACGGGGCGACAACGGACGACATTAAACGGATGTTGAAATTGGCGAAATTGCCAGAATCTGGTCAGTTCAAGTTATATGATGGTATGACAGGCGAGGCGTTTTCCAGACCGGTAACCGTTGGTGTTATGCATATGCTGAAATTGCATCACTTGGTTGATGAAAAAATCCACGCGCGCAGTGTGGGCAGTTATTCGCTGGTCACCCAGCAGCCGCTGTCTGGTAAGGCGCACAATGGTGGTCAGCGACTGGGTGAAATGGAGGTTTGGGCATTAGAGGCGCATGGTGCGGCACATCTGATAAAAGAAATGATGACTGTTAAATCAGACGATATTGCGGGGCGCAATAAAATGTATGAAACGATTATCAGTGGCTCGTCCGATATCCAGACTGGCACACCAGAAGCATTTAATGTTCTGACACGCGAACTGCGCGGATTGGGACTGGCAATTACTGAAAAGAAAATAGACTAAGGGGTGAAATAGATGGCAAATATGTTACAGAAAATTTTTGGGCAAATAGAAACCAAAGAACAATTTGACGCGTTGCAAATTAAAATTGCATCGCCCGAAGAAATTTTATCCTGGTCGCATGGGGAAGTTAAAAAACCAGAAACCATAAATTATCATTCGTTAAAGCCAGAGCCGGATGGATTATTTTGCCAACAGATTTTTGGTCCGAACAAGGATTATGAATGTGCATGTGGAAAATATAAACGCGTAAAATTCCGTGGTGTTGTTTGTGAAAGATGCGGGGTAGAGGTTGGACCATCATCAGTTCGTCGTGAACGGATGGGGCATGTTAAATTGGCAACACCGGTCGCTCACTTCTGGTTTTTACGAGAGGGTAAAATTGCAACTTTGTTGAACAATATGCCCCAGAAAAAATTGGAACAGGTTATATACTATGATGCGTATATTGTTATGGAACCGGGGCTGACCAAATTAAAATTATATGATGTAATTTCCGAAGATGAATACCAGGACGCTCTGGTTGAATTTGGCGAAGGTGCATTCCGTATCGGGACCGGTGCGGATGGTGTTCGGCAAATTATTGCAAATCTGGATATGGGCGATGAACGGACGCGTCTGCGTGCAGAATTGGCCGAGACAAAGTCCGAGGCAAAACGCAAAGGAATCATCAAACACTTGAAATTGGTTGAATCTTTGGTGGAATCTAAAACAGACCCAGCATGGATGTTGCCAGATGTGTTGCCGGTTATTCCACCAGATATGCGCCCATTGGTGACATTGGAAGCGGGTCATGTCGCGGCGTCGGATTTGAATGATTTGTATCGTCGTGTGATTATTCGTAATAACCGATTGAAAAAACTGATTGACCTGCGTGCGCCAGAAATTATTGTGCGTAATGAAAAGCGTATGTTGCAAGAATCGGTTGATGCGTTGTTTGATAATGGGCATAAACCGCGTCCATTGGTTTCCCAAAATCGCAGAAAGTTAAAATCTTTGTCGGATTCACTGCGTGGAAAATCGGGGCGTTTCCGTATGAATATGTTGGGTAAGCGTGTGGATTATTCTGGGCGCAGTGTTATTGTGTCTGGACCAACATTAAAATTACACCAGGTTGGATTACCAAAATCTATGGCTTTGGAATTGTTCAAACCATTTGTGTTTGCGCGGTTGCTGGCGGGGGATTACGCGAATACATTAAAGACTGCGCGTAAAATGGTAGAGGCTGGCGAAGATATCGTCTGGGAAATTTTGGAAAAAGTTATTTACCAACATCCAGTCTTGCTGAATCGTGCGCCAACATTACATCGTTTGTCGTTGCTGGCGTTCGAACCTGTGCTGATAGAGGGTAAGGCAATTCGTTTGCACCCATTGGTGTGTAAAGGGTTCAATGCTGACTTTGACGGGGACCAGATGTCTGTGTATGTGCCTATTTCGTTAGAGGCGCAATTAGAAGCACGTACACTGATGTTATCAACAAACAATGTGTTGTTGCCATCAAACGGGGAACCGATGATTGTGCCATCGCAAGATATGGTGCTGGGTGTTTATTATTTATCGTTGATGAATGGCGAACACTCGGAAAAGTCGCCGCGTTTTGCGTCAATGGACGAAATAAGAATGGCATTAGAGAATAAGGCAATTACATTACATACACCGATTGTTGCGCGGTATGAATCTGTGGACGGGGCGGTGATTGTTAAAACGACGGCTGGTCGTATGATATTGGGTGAATTGTTGCCGAAAAAACCTGGGGTGTCTTATGACCTGGTGAATCAGGAAATGCCAGTTGGAAAGATTAAATCTTTGTTGGCGACGATTTATGAAACTTGTGGCGACAAGGATATGATACTTTTGGCGGATAGTCTGAAAGATGTCGGTTTTGAACAAGCGGCGCGTTCTGGAATTTCTATTGGGTTTGATGATATAAAGGTCCCGGTTGAAAAGCCAGAAATTATCGCAAAAGCGTTGAATCAAGTAGAGGAAATAGAAGAACAATATCAAAATGGTCTTATTTCGAAAAACGAAAAACATAACAAGGTTGTTGATTTATGGGCGTCTGTTGACGATAGATTGACCGATGTTGCGTTCTCGGAATTAAAAAAGGCAACAGGGGACGATTGGAATTCAATAAATATGATGCAGGCGTCAGGTGCGCGTGGAAGTAAAGGTCAGGTAAAGCAGTTGGCGGGTATGCGCGGACTGATGATGAAACCAGACGAAAGTATCATAGAAGTTCCGATTATTTCTAACTTTAAGGAAGGTTTGTCCATGGCGGAATACTTTATTTCGTCGCACGGGGCGCGCAAGGGTATGTCGGATACGGCGTTGAAAACTGCAAAGGCGGGATATTTGACGCGTCGTATGGTATCCTTGGCCCAGGACGCTGTTATCACAGAACATGATTGTGGTGCGACTGAATTTATCACGGCGAAACCAGTATTTGACGGCAGTGTTATGTCTATATCACTGGGTGATGTTGTGATGGGACGGGCCGCTGCGCATGATGTTGTTCATCCTGCGACTGGGGAAATTATCGTTGCTGCGAATGAACTGATTGACAAGGTCGCAGCAAAGAAAATAAACGAATCTGGTCTGGGCAGTGTTGATATCCGCAGTGTTTTAACATGTCAGTCCAAGGGATTATGTGCAAAATGTTATGGTATGGATTTATCGCGGAATGCGCTGGTCCATGTTGGTGAATCTGTTGGGGTTGTGGCTGGTCAGTCTATTGGCGAACCTGGGACCCAATTGACATTGCGGACATTCCATATTGGTGGTATCGCATCTAGCGGCGCGGGCGACAATGGTATTGACGCGCCATTGGCGGGACATGTGCAATTGGTTGATGCGACATTGGTTGAAAACAGCGCGGGCAAGAAAATTGTCGTGTCGCGTAATGCAAAAATCATAATTGCGGACAAAAAGGGTAATGCGTTGTTTAGTGCCGCGTTGCCTTATGCATCGTGGTTGATTACCACAGATGGTGCAAGTGTCGATGCAGGGGCGCGTTTGGCGGAATGGGATATGTATTCTGACCAAATTATCGCGGAAAAAGACGGACGTGTTTCGTTTGGCGATATGATTGAAAATGTGACCTTTGCGGAAAGTGTAAATCCAATGACCGGAATTGCAAATCGTAAAATCTTGAATTGGAAAAACCAGACAAAGAAAGCGTTGCAACCAAAAATTACTTTGACTGATGCGAACGGGAAACCGATTTCATTGGGCGGAAAAAAGATTGCAGAATATTCGTTGCCAATGTATGCGATGGTCAATGTGAATGATGGTCAGGATATAAAAACAGGCGATGTTTTGGCGCGTACGACCAAAGAAAATAAAAAAGCAGGGGATATTACGGGGGGGCTGCCCAGAATTGAAGAATTACTGGAAGTGCGTCGTCCAAAAAATCCTGCGATTTTGGCGGAAATAGATGGTGAAATTGAAATAGAAGATACGGGTAAGGCCAAGGTTTTGGTCCGTATCGTTCCAGAATCTGGGACGCCTGTGGAATATATGATTCCAAAGGGAACACCATTATTGGTTCGCGCGGGGGATATGGTAAAGCGTGCAGAAATGTTGGTGTCTGGCGACCCTGTGGCCCAGGATATTTTACGGATATTGGGACAAAAGGCATTGCTGCAATTTATGGTGAATCAGATTCAACAGGTTTATCGTTTGCAGGGCGTTATCATCAACAACAAACATATTGAAATCTTGATAAAGGAAATGACACGGCGTGTGGAAATTTCTGATGCTGGGGATACCCAATTTATGATGGGTCAGGTCATAGACAAGGTTGATTTTGTGGAAGAAAATGCACGGGTTGAACGCGATGGTGGGCGTGCGGCGACGGCGGACCAGGTATTGGTCGGCTTGACGCGGTCGTCAATGACAACGCGGTCATTTATATCAAATGCGGCGTTCCAACAGACCACGCGTGCATTGGTTGATGCGGCGATAAATGGTGCGACTGATAAACTGATTGGTATAAACGAAAACTTGATTGTCGGTCGTTTAATACCGGTTGGCACAGGTGCGTATGTTCGTCGTGTTCGTGAAATCGCACGGGAAGAAGAACGGCAAGAGCAGTTGGCGCGCGATAGCGCGGGCGGACAACAGCAAATGCTGGGGATATAAAAAACGCGGGCATCGCCCGCGTTTTTTTATTTAGTATTTAGAATTTACATAAAAATAGTGTATAATTACAGGTAATAAACTAAATACGCAAGGATATATTTTATGGCGGTATATACAGGTCCCAGAATAGATTTAGACACATGGGCAATTAAATGGTTCAAGGCTCATCACCTGCTGAATATGCCGCATGGCGTTCGGACAAAGTGGGAAAATCAGCGCAGTGAAAAAGGACAAATGCGCGAAGGGACGGACTTTGTTACTGTTACCGAGGCGAATCAAGCCCTGTTCCGTGAATATCAACGTAAAAATTTTCGTTCAACCTATGTCGTGCGTGTTGGTGATAATGTCGGTAGTTGGAAGGTTGATAATAATCACTTGAACCTGGGACGGCGTATTTCACTGAATCCATATTTGACCGATGGGCAAAAAATTGGCGCACCGATAAAACTGGATACCGATGAAAAACTAAATTGGTTCCGAAATTTATCTGGTAACAAAGGCTTTGCTTTGGGGCAAACAATTGACCCATCAAAAGATATTACAGAAGTTAAAGTTGTTGCTGAAAATCTTAATCAGTTGCGTAATTTAACGGGGAACCAGGCATTAAATATTGGTGATACATCTGTGGATTTGCCAGGGGTTTTAACCGAAAATACGCGACAGGCATATTATGACGCGACATTGCCCGCCCAGGAAAGCGCCGCCATGAACAGCGCGAAAATCGGCGACCGAGTATTTTTGCAAGATGGTCGCGGTGGCAAGATGAAGCAATGGGCAATGTCCGCGGCCGATACAATTCCGATTGACCTGGACGATGAGAGTATTCCATCTATGCGGCGTGTTTTGCGGGAATTATCCCAGTATGACCAGGGTAAAATTTTTGCAGATGAAGCGGGTAATAAATTCGCGCTGACCGATGCCCAGATTGACGCGCTGCGTCCAGGGGACCGAATAAATTTACCGGCGCGGTGGTATGAAAAATTGGCACTGGAATTACCAAACAGGTTTCCACCAAACAGATTGGGCGGATTGTATGATGAATATCCACCAATTGAATTATTGAGTAAATCGGAACAAGAAAGTTTTTATCGTATATGTCAAAAGGCACTGCGTGGTGTTAAATATGATTCAGAACTGATTTATGAATCATGGGCATCAGACCCCAGCATACCAAAACCAATTACAAAACTGATTGGCGACGGGCGATATTTTTCTTTCTCTATGCCAAAACCCAGTAAAGCATTACAAGCCCAGGTTGATAAATTACTGGAATTATTGGATTCTAAAACAGATGCTGGGTTGCGTGATTATTTGGTGAATGGCGATAATTCTCTGTATTCTAGTGGTGTTTTTGCTGATACGGCAAAGCGCGACGCCTTTATATCAAAATTAAAGGATAAGGATTGGCTGTCAAATACAGAGACAACAGAAAACTTAAAAAAGGTTGTTAATTCCCTGGAAAATTACGGGAACCCATCATATATATATTATAGTCAGGAGCTCTCGCCTGAAAAAAAACAAGAATACCAAAGAAAGAAAGATAGTGTTAAAGACCTGGACGCGGATATGATACAGCGAGATATTACCATGTCCGAAGAACACGTAGATGAAAAACAATTACGACAATTTATATCACCGGGTCCAATGGTTGGTGGGCGACAGACGCCACCTCCATATCATACAATTATGAAAAACTTGTATGATGTAAAGGTTGAAGACAGGTTGTCAGGATTTGGTAAAAAATTTGCGCAATATGGTGGTTCAGATATTACCAATGCCTTGACCGAAGTTTCTGGGAAAATAAAATACGATGGCATTGCACAAAACCTGAAAAAATACGAAGCCAAAACAATATATCAGACATACAAGAAAAAGTATGATGATTTTATGGATGACAATGTTAAAAAGCATTATCAAAAACATTTGGGACATGAATACTCTGACATAAACGCTCGCGGGATTGTTGATGCGCTGTTCAAGGAAAAAGTTAGTGATAAATCGTTTGACCCAACCAAGGGGCCGGACGAGGTTTTGGCGCGTAAAGACGCTATTTCTAAAAAGATGGGCGAAGATAATGCGACCTATCAATCTTCGTCGTTAAAGGGTTTTTTGTTTTTATGTGATTGCTTGCAAAAAATAAAAGACAGCGGGGATATGAAAAATTCCTTTGCTGGGGCATTTCGTAATGGAAAACAAAACGCTGCGTGTGCAAAATTTATTATAAACGAGGCCGTGCGAACAGATAATATATCCGAAGGTATGGCCGCATTAGAGGCTTTGGCTGTTTTAATGTATGACCCATTTACATCAAAACATCGCGACGAAATGAAAAAAAATAAGTTCGAGCCGTTCAAAGATACCGATTTAATGAAGGACCCAGCACTGAAAGTTGTGTTTGGTGGTGCCACAAAATTATTAAATGGTATGATTATGGGCGGATTCAATCTGGCGGTTTTGGTGCGAAATTTGTATCAGTCAAAACAAGGAAAACTGACGGAACAGGATATAGACTTTTTACAAAAATCTATGCGTATGCATAAATTATCCAGTGATGGCTATAAAAACACTGCCGACGCGACCGAGGTGTTGCACGTGGCCGAAGAACGATTAAGAAATGCGGATGCTGAACTGGCCCGCATAGACCAAGAATTGACTAACCAACAAGCGCTATATGCAGACCAAATTGCCGAACGCGACAGATTGAATGAATTACTAAATAATGATGTTCATACAAAAAAAGCCGAAGAATTGCAAAGTACTCTGGTTGATGCCGATGAACATGATAAATATAATACCTGGGCGGCGGAACTGGACGCAGAAATCGCACGCATAGAAAATAATCAGGCGGCATATCGGGGGACATACGGAGGGCAAAAAACAGAACTGGAAACACAAAAACAAAGCCTGATGGATGAACAACAAGTTCAACAAGATGAATATAATCAGTTGCAAGAAAATCTAAAGCAACAAACCGATGTATTAAACCGATTTAGGGAAAGTTTGGAGACCGCAACAGCCGAACAACGTCCCGATATACTTGCAGATATCAACAGATTGACCAATGATATAAACAATATCAATAACCAACTGGGGGTAAAACAAGGACAACTAAATAGAATTGAAAGAGATATTGGGAATAAAGATTCAGAGTTGAAGCGGTTGGAATATAATTTGGATATAAAGTTAATGGAATCTATGACCTTTGCGAAACGTAAAAAATTTATGGATAAAGACCCGTCTTCAAAATCAGATGAACGCGCGGCACTGATGGAGCAGATGTATGAACGACAAGGTGTACGTGAATATGCCGATTGGGTATCTATGAAAGAGTTGATAGCGCGGCGTGATTATGCGCGCGTGCAAACCGCAAATTATCCCGAAATGGACGCTGAGGGGCGTGCACAGACTAATCACGAGTTAAGTCTTATTTATAATGACCGCATCGGTTCAGAAGAAAGAATTCGACAACTGAATACAGAATTAGTAAATTATGATAATCTGCGGACACAGCGTGAAACGTTCGAGGCCAAAAAGTTCGCAGCAGAGTCCGAACGCGATAATGCGCAACAATATCTGAATGTAAATCCGTATAAGACAGCGACCCAGGGCTTAGAGAAAGATGTTGATGGTAAACACTTCAAAATACCATTACAAACGGAAAATCAAAAATTTAACATTCGTAAATTGAGTATGTTTTATAACATAGCGCGTGGTTTGGACGGCGACGCGCGCAGGTTTGGTATAAAAACTAATAATCATTCTTTGTTGAAAAAACGTGGATATGGTGCGATAAATGCGGATTTAACCACCCAGTATATGGAGCAAAAACTTTATGGTGGTAATGGTATTCATAATTTATAACCCAAATAAAAAACTGCGGGATATAAATCCCGCAGTCGCTCCCTTCCTTCCGATAAACGGAAACTGCTTTATGCTGCGCGTGCAACTTTTTCTGAATCTACGTTGTTTGATTCCAACGCGACCCGCGCCGCTGCGAATACCATTTCTTTGACGCGTGCGCCCAACGCTTCTGTTTCCAGACATTCTGCGGCAACATCAAAATTGTCGCTGCGAATTTGCAGGGAAACATACGCACCAACCAAAGATGCACGGGGCAGGTCCTCTATGCTGCGTGGCGCACCCGCCGCGCCAATATGTAATTCATCGGCCAATGATACGATTTGGCGGTCGCCATTTACCCAAACGGTTGTTGTCAAAATGTTATCTAATGCCACCATAATTTCTTTGATATTTTTTGGCATTACGCCCTCCTTTGTGTTTTCTCTTGTTTTCTGCGGTTTTGTGTGCCTATACCCTTGTCTATACACGAATCATAAAACAAAACCGATTCGCTCGTCAAGAGGAATTTTAATTATTTTAATTTTTCCCAGATTGCTGCTGTTTTTACGAATCGGTTGTGATTCGTTTTGCCGTGGTATTATAAATTTATAAATACAAAAGTATTGACGATTTGTGTATAAACTTTATCGCCTCGCTTTTTCATACCAAAAACGATTGTTTTTCCGTATGCGCCGCGACCGCTGTAAATGCATATCACGGATAACAGACCGCCAGAAATTGGCGAAACAATTGCGGAAACAACTGCGACAGGCGCGCCAACGACAAATGTTGTGCAAATGCCAGCAAGCAAGATTGCAAATGGAAATACAACTTCTGTCGCCGTCAATGCACCCATAACCATAAACGCAAGTGCGGGTAATATAGAAAAAACAAATGACATAAAAAATATGAATAAAATATCTTTTAGTGTTCCATTTTTACCATCTGGATTGGGGGACTAATAATTAAAATTATAAATTTATAAACGCCCACAATATTGGGCGTTTTATTTTACCTTTGCAATCTCATAATCGCCGCCCACGGAAATGGTGGTCAGTTCGATTTTATAATTTTATCGCGAAGAAATATTTAAAATATCATACATTTAAGGATATAAAATGAATCGTTTTTTTAATTCTTATTTTATAATTTGTGAAGGTAAATCCGAAGTAGCCTATATACAAGAATTTAATCGCTTGTTACGAGAAAATAATATGCCTGCAACATTGATTCCTGTGCAGGCATAAAATGGTTGCTTTACAGAATTAAAGAATACGTACAAACAAATTAAATTAGATAGAAAAGGTGATAAAAATATATCAGGCTTCATCATTTGGGCGGACAAGGATATTTATCAGCGCAATGACTCCCATAATGGGGATAAATACAACAAAAAATCCGCCAGTATACCAGACTTTCATTTTAACACCTTTAATTTTGAAGACTTTCTTGCCATGCATTTGCCAACGCCAGATATGAAAAAATGGTATAAAATATGTAATGATAACGGTCATTTTGATAATCCTATGGATGCCCCACGATATATGCCGTTACTAAGCGACAGTGGTATTTTTTCTGGATATACAAAAGGAAATTTGCCTGACGGAATATTAACTTTGGATTCGTTAAAAAATTTGCGAAATCATCAGTCTGATAATCAGATAAAATTTAAAAGCGATTTTGCAGATTTTCTTTTGGGTTTATTGGATTAAACAATCCTGTCTTGATTTTTTAGAAAATTGACTGTATCATTGCGGTATCGCTTTGGGCTTTGGCTTGTGCCGTGGCAGGGGCGAGAATAATATGTGCCCGTGGCTTAATGGATATAGCAACAGCCTTCTAATGGAGTTGGGAATTGATTGAAAGAGTTGGGCGTAGATACGAGAAGTTGGGGATTTGTATAATAACCGCGGGACAGACCCGCATAGGAAAATGAAAGGAGTTTGATATATTCAGGCTTTGATAGAGGCATTTATGGTATAGTTTGCTACATATATGCTACATCGCCTGCTACATAGCGGTGCTACATTGACCGCTACATAAAAGCCCCGCAAAATGGCTAAAATTTTTGCAAATTTTTAATGCGCCCTTAGCTCAGCTGGATAGAGCAAATCACTTCTAATGATTAGGTCAGACGTTCGAATCGTCTAG
>JAISHM010000014.1 GCA_031262525.1 Rickettsiales bacterium
TGCGGCAGAACGGGCTGTAATTGTATGCATTGACGCAATTACCAACTGCACGGATTTTGTAAAAAATAATCCAAAATAATGTAAAATTTAGCATCAGAAAACGACATATTCACGGGACAGAAAAAAGACATACTCTGGACATAACGAAACTATTTTTTTTTTGAAACAAGTTTCAAAGAAAAAATAAAATCACTGGATTTTAACAATATATTTATTATAATAAAAATATGAAACCAACAATGTATCTTATTGCGGGCGCAAATGGCAGCGGCAAGACAACACTTGCGCACGAGCTATTAAAAGACGAAAAAGATTTGTTGTTTTTGAATGCCGACGAAGTTGCAGAAAAAATAGGTGATAAATTTGGTATCGCGGCGGGTAAAATTATAAATACCGAATTAGATAAAGTTATAAAATCCAAGAAATCTTTTGTTTGGGAATCGACAATTTCGGGTGTGCATCATTTAAAAATAATTGAAAAAGCGCGTAACGCAAAATATGACATTGTTTTTATTTATGTGTTTTTGGATTTTCCGCGCGCTAATCTGGAACGAATAAAAAAACGGGTGGCATTGGGCGGACATAATGTTCCGCGCGACGATGTAATTCGCCGGTTTTATAAAAGCATTAAAAACTTTTGGTCGGCTGCGAAACTGGTGGATATTTGGAAATTATTCTATAATGGCGATGATAATTACGAGTTGGTCGCACATGGAAATAAATCAGCAGAATCTATTATAAATGATGATTTATATAAGAAGTTTAAGAAAGGATTAAAAAATGAATAAACGTGATTATGAATTGACGGAAAAAATCACGCGCCTTGCAAATCGTGGCGTGCGTAAATCTATTGAATTGGCAAAGAAAAAAGGCGTACCAAATCCTTTTGTTATTGACGGCAAACTGATGCTGAAAATGCCAGATGGAAAAATAAAGGTTGCACGATGAGTATAGAACTGAAAAATAAAATCGCTCTGGTTACTGGCGGAATAAGTGGAATTGGTTTAGAAATCGTTAGACAACTTTTGTCACAAGGCACAAAAGTTATTATGAATTTTTCATCCAACCATGAACAAGCGATTATTGTTCATGATGGTTTGGAAAAAGAATTTGGCTTGAATAGAATAATGTTGGGCTCTTGACTAGCAAAACAACTATGCTAGGATAAAAATATGCCAAAATTCAGTCGTTTAAGCGCACAAAAACGCAATAAACTTTTTCAATGCTTTGCACAAGACCTTACAGCAACCAAAACTGCAGTTTTGGTTGCTGTAAATCGTAACACCGTAAACTCTTATTTTTCAGATTTAAGAATGTTAATTTATGAACAAACCATCAAAGAATCCAAACACTGGGACAGATACTGACCCATATTATAACAAGGAATAATAATTGACAAGTTATACATAGTTATTTTTAATATAATAAAACAATATATTATGTTGTCAAGTGTTTGTATAATAAAAAAAGCGAATTGTCTCGTAAATATGATGATATATTGTGTTTAACAACACCAAACATTATCACCAGGCATCATCACAAATTTATAATTTTTCTGTTGTGTGTGTGCGCGGTGTATGATAAAATGTAAAGTATATTGGGAAGGATAGAGATGAAAAGATTTTGCGCTTTTTTGTTGGCTGCGTGTTTTACGCTGCCCGTTTTCGCAGCTGAACGCCCATCGCGCGCCAGCACCACCGCGGCCGCAATGCGCGCCCCGAATGTGTCGCTGGGGGCGAATGTAAATTCCGCGTCTGCTGCCGCTGCGACATCAAATGTATCTGTGGCAGGGGCAACAACATCAGTAAATATTTCTGGAAATTGTCGCGATACATATCGTTCATGTATGGACCAATTTTGCTTGATGGATGAAACCGAAGGGTTGCGTTGTGCTTGTTCTGACAAAATCACTGCGGCGCAGCCGATTATGTCCGAAATTAAAAGTATAAATGCAGAATCTGAAAAGATATTTACATCCGGGGTAGAGCGCGAAAAATTGGGTGCAAAGGCGGATTTAATAATGGGTGCGAACACAAATTCGGATAATGATATTTGGGCCAGGTTTAATAAAATTGGTTCGGGGACAGATGATGGTGTATCTTTATCCAATGATACTGAAATTGGTGATGTGTTATATGCAATAGCGTCCGAAAATTGTGCGTCACAATTGGCGGCCTGTGGCGACACGGCCGAGATGGAACGGATTTTATATTCGCGCCAGATTACCGCCGATTGTAAAAGTTTTGATTCTTATCTGGACTCGCAAAAAACGGCGGCGTTGCAAAACCAAGAATTGGCCCAGGCCGAGGTCAGAAAAGTGCGCAGTGAAATGTATGATACAACAAATAAATACAATCGTGGGGAATGTTTGTTGGCGTATAAGGCGTGTGTTTCATTTACTGCGGGATGTGGTGCGGATTTTGAAAATTGTATGGATGAAGATTTGTTGATACGGCGCGCGCATACTTGTGATGATGTTTTGGACCAATGCACAGCAGAACGCAAAAATGTAGAGGCTGATTGGTTGGAAGAAATTGGTAGTTCGGAAAAACGTGGAACTATTATGTGGCAGGCCGCAGAGTATGAAAAATATAATAAACCTCTGTCGTGTCGGTCAAAGGCGTTGTCTTGTTTAGAAGAGGGGTGCGCCACATCAACAAACACAATGTGTTTAACGGATATAAATGTTGCGGCGGGGATTTGCCCGATTATTGACGATTGCGAAAATATCCCAATACCTGGATTCCGTGATAGTATCAAAGACGAAATGAAGTCGCTGGCAGCGAAACGTTGTGAATCGGATTTGGCGACTTGTTTCGCAGATAGATGTGGAAAAAATATGACGGACCCCGTATGTCTGGGTGCAGATGTACGTTCGTTGTGCAATCAGGATAGTATGGTATCTTGTAAAAGTTATTCTAAAAAAGATTTTACAAGTTTGGTTGATTTTACTCTTATTAAATTAAAAGATGCTCAATCTGTTATGTGCTTGAATTATATTGACGAGTTGATGGGAAAATCGGCCTGTGGTTTGGAAATGGATTGTATTGCGGTGGATAGCGCAATCCAGACGCTGACATCGGAACCAAGCAACCCAAAACAATTCCAAGAAAAATTTGTGGAAAATACAGAACAGGCAGTTGATAAATTTTTTGATGAAATGGCATCGGAATCCGTGCGTGTTGCGGCGTGTGACAAGGCGGCCAGTTCCAAAACAGCAGATATTTTTGGCGAGGCAAAATTATTAGGTAAAATCGCAGCAGTAAAAAGAATGGAGCGCGCTTATCAAGAAAAATTAAACGAAATTTCGCGAACCAAAGATATTGCCGAGGCAAAAAAGCGTTGCACAGATTTATATGAATCACGCGTTGCGCAAAATTCCACTTCGACACGAGATGAATTAAAAGAAGGTTCATGGACAACAGAATATATTTGGGAGCCAGACTTGCGTAATTGTCGGATTACACGTTATGAACGTGTATGCGAAGAATCCGGTATTTCAACATCGTCGTTGTTGGGTAAAAATATTGCTGGTGGCGCGGCAACAGGATTGTCCGCGGGTATGGGATTTGGTCCATGGGGTGCGGCAATCGGCACGGTTGTTGGTGGAATTGGTGGCGGAATCTTGGGTGCGGCCCAGGGTGGTGAGACCGAACCATATTGTCATACAGTTGGACCAATTACCGAGGATATAAATCTGTGATGAAAAAGATAAATGTTTTTTATTTGATATTTGTTTTGTGTTCTCCGGTCATGGCGGCACCAACGGCCAAAACACAATCGGTTATCAGTAATTCGGCCAGTGTTGCGCAAAGGGTGGCGGCAACGGGGTTGTATGACCAGGTATGTTATGATACTTATTATGGTTGTATGGATTCGTTTTGTTCCGACACAGGGATAACATTGAATTTGCCAAATGGTGCGGTAATTATGAATGGTGGCTCGTGCGCGTGTAGCGCGGAAAACGCCAAACTTTATGATAAAATTTCCGCAATGAATGTGAGGCTGGGAGAGGCAAATACACTGAAAACAATAGAGGTTGAACGTATAAACGCCGGTGCAACCGCGGATATTATTTTTACAGGCTCTCGCCAATATGATAAAGATGGAAATGTGATTTTGGATGTAAAGCCAGAGCAAAAGTTAGATGTTGCGTCAGTATGGGGGCGCGAACCCGAAGACCCCTATGCCACAGAAGAAGTTGATATTACGACATTGACTGGGGCGGAACTTTACAATGGCGCGAATGAAATGTGTTTATCCCAAATGCCGGCAAATTGTGATAAGGATATAAAGATGTTGACATCTTTGTATAGTGCGCGGATTAAATCGGATTGCGCGGGTTTTTCCAATACAATCGCGCAAAACCAAGCACTGGTTGAACAAGAATTCGCATCTGCGGAGAAGGCAGTGCGCGACGCGAACAAGGCGTCCCTGGATAGCGCGAATGAATATGACCTGGGGGAATGTATATTGGCATTCAGAAAATGTATGAATGGCCCAGATGTTTGCGGCGAAGATTGGGGACAATGCGTTATGTTTACTGCATCGGATAATATACAAAATAATGTAAAGATAGATATGTCGCAATTTACAATTACATCTACTACCAAGGAATTATTGGATTCCAAACGTTCAATCTGTGGGCGTGAATTGGATAAGTGTGTGGCGGTGCGTGACCGGGTATGGACGGACTTTTTACGAGAAGTTGCCCCCAGTTTGCATCTGGCGGAATTAAACGCGGAATCAAAACAACGCAGCAGTTGTTTATCTGATATTTCGTCTTGCTTGCAAAAGGCGTGCCAAGATGATATTGCGGGCAGGGGGATGGCAACGATGGACGCTTGTTTGGCGCGTCCCGAAATGGCGCGCAGTTTCTGCAAGGTCCAGATTGAACCATGCGAACGCATAGATAAAAATATATGGACCTATGTCACCAGTCAATTGGCATCGCGTCGTATAGATAGATGTACCGAAGAAGTAAAAACTTGTTTCACCGACCGCTGTGGAACAGACTTTTCCGAATGTATCGGCTTGGATTATAATTATATGCACGACATTTGCCCACTGGATAAATTGGTGGTATGTAAACAAGATAGACCGGATTTTTCAATGAAAGATTTGGATAGTATGTTGATGGGATTGTATGCCCAGATTGATAATGCGGCGTTATCTAATTGTCAAAATTTGGTAAAAACAAAAATGCAAGAAATATGTGGTTCTACAAATGATTGTAATAAATTCGCGGCGGACGATATTATGGGGGCGGGTTCTTTATCTTATCAAAAAAAGGGTTCGGATTATGTTATCCAGGGGTTGATGTCGTTGGGAAATGTCAGTGTGGGCAGTGCGCTGGACCCAAAAAGTGCAGGGGTGGTGGATGTTACGGATTATATGAAAAATGTAAAAAGAATCGGGGCAAATTCCGGATACACAGATGCAGCAAAACGTGTAGAAAATGAATTGACAAGTATTCAGGGCACAATAAATCGCGTGATAGAGTTGATTTCCGCAGACCAACAAGTTCGCTATTGTGTCGAGGGTCGCGACCTGTCCCAGATTACTGGACAGGCCGGAACCAAAACCCAGGCAAGATTCCCAAATTTATTGAACGAATATAAACAAATGATTTCGGAAAGCGCATTGGCCAAGGCGCGGGATAATTATGTTAAAAAATATGCCGAGGTTGTCGCCCAGGCTGCAAAAGAAGCAGATACAGACACAGCAAATTTAATCTGTAATCGTATGCCGCAATCAACGGTCAGTCAAACATCAAGGAATTATTGGTATGGAACCACCATCAGCACAAGCGGTGGGGCGGGCTCATTTACTGCGAATAATTCTAATGTTGGGGCGTATGAGTTGGCCGAGGTTTTTTCCGGTGTGGACAAAACTAATTTAGTAAATGATAGTAAACATATAACTGAAAAAACCGACTTGGCAAATGGTGGTTATCATACGACCGAGCGTTGGTCAATCTTTACACGCGAAACACGAAATTGTCATTTTTGCACAAAATCGACCACGGTCAGTTGCAGCAGGGACGCAAAGTTTTGGACCGCAGATGATATTACCTGCAGCGAACCAAAAACCACAGAAAAATGTGAAGACATTCCAATGTAATGTGTTATAATAAAAAAAGGTTATAAAGTGATGAAAAAACTTTTTAGATTTTTAATTTTGATGATTTTCGTAATGCCGGCGTTTGCCGCCAGTGCGCCGAACTCGCGTGGTGCGTCGTCATACTCGCGCGCAATGTCAATGCCGTCAATGGGTGGTGTGATTGGCGCAAATGTTGGGGCGAATATGTCAACAAATGTTCCAACTGGTAACGAGGTTGGCGCGTGTCCCCCAGGTGGCTGCAATCCGATTGGAATGAATGATTGTGGTTGCGCGACTTGCCCATGTCCTGGGGACAACAATAATAATGGTGGTGGCAATTCCGGGGCGACACCGCCAGTTGAAACATATTCTGTGAATAAATGTATGACCGATGTTCTGGCGTGTGTAAATTCGGGTGGTCTGTCGGGCGGATTTGTCAGTTTATATGACCCGGTGGTTCGTAATTCGGTTGCGGGTGGCGGAATTTGTTTGTCGCAAACAGAAAAATGCGTTGCTCAGTTGCCCGATGTTTATGCGGACGGCGCGGATGTTTGGGCGGACTTTTATTCGCGTGTTGTGTCCCCAGAATACTTTAATCTGGTTCTGCGTAATACTGGATTGACACCGAACCAGGCGGAAAAAACATGTGCTATGTTGAATGGCGGTTCGGATTTCAAAACACAGAATGCAAAATGGGACGCGATAAACGCGCGTTGCCAGGTTCGTGTTGCGGCTTATAAAGAAGGCGAACTGATAACAAATGATTGGTTGTATGGTTTGGCGGGCGATGACCGCCCGGCCCAGGTTTATCTGGATACAGGCACGGATTTCAAGTGTGGCAAGGATTTGTTTGAATTTTCGCTGTTGAATGATACGCATACGGTTGCGACAACAATTGGGACATTGTCGGCGGCTACAACCGCGGGTGTGGCGATTGGTTCTGCGACGAATAACACAACAACAAAAATAGAAATAGCGGGAGACGGGTCGGCGATTGAAACCGAGGTTCCAAAAGAAACGCATGTATTAAGGAATACTGCAATTACGGCGGGAATTGGCGCGGGCGCGACTGGATTGGCATCTGCGATTACTTACTTTGTTGAAAAAAATCAAATCAAGTGTCGGATTGGAAATAATCTGGGGAGTGTGGAATTATCCAAATCTGGCAGTGTGGATTCATTAAAAAATTATTATACTCGGTTTGGTTTAAGCGTGCCAGAAACGCCGGGTGTCCCATCAGACGCGTTGGTAACATCACGTGAAACTTGGGCTTTGGAATGTAATAAAATTATAAACAGCGATGATTGTTCGGGCTCGGTCATAAATTATCGCGGTGGGGAAAATGGGTTAAAAAGCCGCAGAGTTTATAACGCTTGCATAATGTCGGATGGCATTTGTCGTGAAAATATGCCGATTATGAAAAGCAATTTCTAGATAATGTTAAATTATATTTGACTTTTGCGAAAAAGAGCCCTATAATTTGTTGCCTTTCGGTGAAAATAATAAACTAAACCACGGGAGTTTTTATTATGATTGAAAAAAATTGGAACGCACTGATTAAACCAAAAAAATTGTTAGTGCAAGTAAATGAAAAAAATCCAAACGAAGCAACTGTTATCGCGGAACCATTGGAGAAAGGTTTCGGTATCACACTGGGCACGGCATTGCGTCGCGTTCTGTTGTCGTCATTACAGGGTTGCGCGCCAATCTATGTTAAAATAGAGGGCGTTGGACACGAATTTACATCTATTCCGGGTGTCCGCGAAGATGTTACAGATATTATATTGAACTTGAAAGGGGTTTATTTCAAGGCTTTAACCGAGGGGCGTCATCGCGCAACCTTGCGTGCCAAGGGACCAGCGGTCGTGACAGCGGGTATGATTGAAACAACCGGCGGGGTCGAAGTTTTGAATAAAGATGCAGAAATTTGCACACTGGACAAAGACGCGTCTATTGAAATGGAAATTACATTGGGCACAGGGCGCGGTTATGTCGCCGCCAGTGCCCAGTCCGAGGGGTTGCCCCTGGGTGTTATTCCAATGGATTCAATTTATTCGCCAATTCTGAATGTTGCGACATCTCATTCTGAAACGCGTGTTGGTCAAAATACAGACTATGAAAAATTGGAAATGGTTGTTAAAACAAATGGGGCATTGACTGCTGAAGATGCGATTGCATTGGCGTCGCGGATTTTAACCGACCAATTAAATGTCTTTATCAACTTTGAAGACCCGGCACAAACAAATCTGCCGACCGAAGAAGAAAAGAAAAAAGAAGTATTGCCGTTTGACCCGAAATTGTTAAAACACGTAGACGAGTTGGAATTATCGGTTCGTGCGAACAATTGCTTGAAAAACGATAAAATCAATTGGTTGGGTGAATTGGTGCAAAAGACAGAAAATGATATGCTGAAAACGCCAAACTTTGGGCGCAAATCATTGAACGAGATAAAGGCGCAATTGGAATCTATGGGATTGTCCCTGGGGATGGATGTTCCTGGGTGGCCACCGGAAAACATTGCGGCGCTGGCCAAAAAGTATGAAGATCCTTATAAGTAATTGTTCCATCGGTCCGCGGTGCGCGTGTTCTTTATGAGTCATGTAGGTTTACTACACTACGCCATAAAAAACGCGCGCAGTCGGCACAATGGTCGACAACAAATAGTAATGATAAAAAAATTACAATTCTGGGGATGGTCCCCAGGTTGTAAAAAAATGTCTAATCCCGTAAAATCGGGCACAACGCAAAGGAGCAAATGATGAGACATAGAATAAGTGGTAGAACTTTTAATCGCGACACAAATGCGCGTAAGGCATTATTTCGTGGTTTGGCAAAAAACCTGATTGAACGCGAACAGATTAAAACAACATTGCCAAAGGCAAAAGATTTGCGCGGCGTTGTGGAAAAACTGATTACGCGCGCACGCGTGGATTCGGTTACGAATCGTCGTTTGACTGCGTCTGAATTGGGCGCGAATTCGGCAGACGCAGTGAAAAAATTATTTTCGGTTTTGGGACCGCGCTATGCGAAACGCCCAGGTGGCTATACCCGTGTGTTAAAGGCGGGATTTCGTTATGGGGACGCTGCGCCGATGGCAATCATTGAATTGGTTGACCGCGACGAGGTCGCAAAAAAAGCAGGATACGCGAAAACCGACGCAAAAGCGAAAAAAGAAGTAGTAAAAAAAACAACGGACGCGCCAAAAGCAGAAAAGACAATTTCTGAAAAAGCACCACGCGCAACAAAGGTAGCAAAAGAATCTGCTTCACGTGCAAAAAGCACAGGCGCAACAAAAAGTGTGGCAATAAAACGCCGCGCGACTGGTAAATAAAAAAAAATGGGGTTCGCCCCGTTTTTTTAATAACTAGTAATCAGAATAATTATTTTTTTTGCTTTTGTGTGATATAATATTCCCAAATGGGAGCAGGGGGAATAATGAAAAATATAAGGTTCTTTGGCGCACTTTTTGCAATAATTTTTACTGGATTCAGCGCGTTTGCCGCTGACACAAAAGTCGCCGCAAAAATCGCCGGCGCAGGTCAATTGCTGAATGGTTGGACAAGTGGGAGTGTAATACTGGCGGGCGATAGTTCGTATAGTAATAGTATGCAGTGGATATGAACAACCCAGAAAATAATGTTTGCTTTGTTCGTGTAGTATTAAAATCCAAAAATCCAAAAATTATGGTGAATGAATCCGCGCGATATTTTGTGTCTGGAGGAAATGAAGTTTGTGGCAGTTGGGCAGACGAGGGTAAAATCAAAGAACAAATTCTGGACGCAAAAAAAATCAGCGCGCACATGGGGAACTGTTGCCGGTGTAGTCGGCAGTGCGGCGATTGGTGTCATTGCAATGGAATTGTTTGGTAATAAAATGATTGGTGGTGCGGTCCAGGGGCAAAAGTCATTAAGCGAAGAAGAATTACTGCGCTCACAAATGCTGGATACAGGTCGCGATGATGATTGGAAAAAATATGAATCAGCGAAACAAGAACTGAAAACAGCCTGCGCAGAATTAAAGGCATCTGGCGGCACCAGTCCAAATTGTTTGTAAAAAAAAATTCGGGAAAATTTCCCGTATTTTTTATATGTTTTACATATTTCCCATTTTAACAGCGACATCAGTCATACGATTGGAAAATCCCCATTCGTTATCATACCAGCTGCTGATGTGTAATAATTTTTCGCCAACCATTTTTGTGCATGTCGCGTCAAAAATACTGCTGTGTGCGTCGTGTGTAAAATCCACGCTGACCAATGGTTTTTCATTATAACCCAAAACACCCCGAAACATTTTTTCCGATGCGTTTTTCATTACGCTATTTACATCTTCGGCCGTCGCGGTTTTTTTCAGATTCACAATCAGGTCAATCACAGACACATCTGGGGTCGGAACGCGAATTGCCGCGCCGTTTAATTTCCCGTCCAGATTTGGTAACACTTTCCCTATCGCCTTTGCCGCGCCTGTTGATGTCGGTATCATAGACAGGTTCGCCGCGCGCGCACGCCGAAAGTCTTTGTGATTTTTATCCAGCAGTTGTTGGTCGCCAGTGTATGCGTGTATCGTTGTCATCCAGCCGTCTGTAATTCCAAACTCGGAATCCAAAACCGCCGCCACAGGTGCCAAGCCATTTGTTGTGCAACTGCCGTTTGATACTATTTTCATATCCGCGTTCAGTGTATCATCATTTACACCCCAAACAATTGTCGCATCCGCCCCGTCCGATGGTGCCGATACCAAAACCCGCCGTGCTCCTGCGTCCAGATGAATACGCGCCGCGTCCGCCGATGTGAAAACCCCCGTGCATTCCATAACGACATCTATGCCCATTTCACCCCATGGTAAATTTTTTGGGTCGCGTTCGGATAAAACCCGTATAGTATGCGCACCAACCCGAATCATATCGCCATCCACAGAAACTGGTTCTGATAATTTTCCATGCACGGAATCATATTCCAATAAAAATGCAGATTGGTCGGTCGGCATTAAATCATTTACCGCAACAAATTCAATGTCGTTGCGTCCGGATTCAATTGCCGCGCGCAAGACCAAACGCCCAATTCGTCCAAATCCATTTATTGCAACTTTGATTTTTTTCATAATTTTTCCTTTCTTTTTATTTTACAAAAGCAATTATACATTTTATAATAAAAATCGCAATGGAAATAAAAACATTCATCATTGGCGGGCCAACGGCCAGCGGAAAATCAGATTTTGCACACGACCTGGCGCGGCGCACGGGTGGCGTTATCGTCAATTGCGACAGCGTCCAGGTTTATCAAGGGATTGAAAACATCAGCGCCAGCCCCTTTGCGGGTCGCGAAATCATGGATGAGATTGACGGGGTTCCGTATAAACTTTTTTCAATTTTGCAACTGACCGCACAACAAAATGTTGCAGAGTATTTGGAACTGGCGCGTGATGAGTTTAATGCGGCGCGCGTCGTGGGTCGTCCTGTGATTTTTGTTGGTGGTACGGGATTTTACATAAACGCATTGATAAATGGTATTTCCCCAATCCCTGAAATTTCTGATGATGCACGAAATCGTGCGCGCGCAATGGTGCGTGATTATCCAGATGCAGCAAAACAATTGTTGATAAACGCGGACGCAAATTTTAATTCTTTTGACCCACAAAGAATGGCGCGCGCTTTGGAAGTTTTCTTGGAAACAGGTCGTCCGTTGTCCGAATGGCAAAACTTACCGCGACAGGGCAGGGTGGTCGCAAACGCAACACGGATTTTTATAAATCCGCCAAAGGATATTCTGGACGCGCGGATTCGCGCGCGCATTCCGCAAATGCTGTCAGGCGGAGCGATGAACGAAGCCAAAAAAATTATAGAGTGTGGTTGGGATACAAAACGCGCAATCGGTGCAGACGAGTTGGTTAAATTTATTTGCGGTGAAATAGATAAAGATACCGCGATAAAAAATTGGGAATCACGAACAATTCATTACGCAAAGCGCCAACGGACTTGGTTTCGTTTTCAATTCCCGATTGACATTGAAATAAATCATATTCCCAGTGCAAAGGATATAGATATTGTTTTATCAAAATGATATTGTTCGCGTCTTGTTGCCGATTGCAGTCGGTGATGGTTATGATTACCGATTGACAGCCGACGGGGAAATTGGGGCGATTGTTTTGACGACCCTGGCGGGGCGAAAAATTACAGGTGTTATTGCTGGACCCGGGGTCAGTGATTTAACCGCGGACAAAATAAAAACAGCCACGCCGACCGAGTATAAAATTTCTGAAAAATATCTGGATTGGATTTATAAAATGGCGGATTGGACGATGATGCCGATTGGTAATGTCTTGCGTTTGGTATTAAATGTCCCAGATGTTTTTTTGCCGCCCAAGACAGAAACTCTTTACGAATTTGTGCACGGCGAAAAAACAAAAATGACCAACGCCAGGCAAGCGGTTGCAGACGGCTTTGCAGGAAACGATAATTCGCCAATGACGACCGATGATATAAAAAATATCAGTGGTGTCAGTCAATCGGTTATAAATACTATGATAAAAAATGCGATTTTGGTGCCGACCGAGGTTCGTCCTGTTCGCGATGAAATTATAAAATACGCGGATACAAAAAAAATAAAATTGAACATTGAACAATCCGCCGCAGCACGCGCGATTGAACTGGATAAATTTTCCGTGTTTTTGTTGGACGGAATCACTGGCAGCGGAAAAACCCAGGTATATTTTGACGCTGTTATGCGCGCGTATGATGGCGGACGCAGCGCGCTGATTATGATGCCAGAAATCGCATTGACCGCGCAATTTATGTCGCGCTTTGCGGATAGATTTGGCGCGCCACCCGTGATTTGGCACAGCAATTTGACCGCTGCGCGGCGGCGTGAAATTTGGCGTGGCGTGGCGCGCGGAGATATTAAAATTATAATCGGAACGCGCAGCGCGCTGTTTCTGCCTTGGACGGATTTGGGATTGATAGTCGTTGATGAAGAACACGACAGCAGTTATAAACAAGAAGATATGGGGAATTATCACGCGCGTGATATGGCGGTGCTGCGCGCGGGAATGGAAAATTTTCCGATTATTTTGGCGTCTGCAACCCCGTCGGCCGAAACTATAAATAATGTGAATTTGGGTAAATATCAGCGATTACAATTGCGTTCGCGGTTCAGTGGCGCATCATTGCCGACCACAAAAACAATAGACCTGCGCACTGATAAACCAGAATCATACGAATTTAATAATGCGACCCAACGCGGAAATCTGTCGCCCAGTTTGTGCGATGAATTACGCGCGACATTGGACGCTGGGCACCAGGCAATGCTGTTTATAAATCGGCGTGGATATGCCCCGATAGTGGGGTGTAAAAATTGCGGTTGGTTTGCTGATTGTCCGGATTGCAGTGTGGGTATGACGCATCACAGGTCTAATAATTCTTTGCTTTGTCATATTTGTGGGCGACATACACCGATGCCGAAAAAATGTCCAGTGTGTGGAAATACAGACCTGAATATGTCGGGGATTGGAATTGAAAAAATCGCCGAAGAGGTTTCGGTAAAATTTCCAAACGCGCGCGTTCAGTTGGTGTCGTCGGATACGATGATGTCGCGCCAGGCGATAGAGCGTTTGATAAAAAAAATGGACACTGGCGATATAGATATTTTGATTGGGACACAGATTCTGGCCAAGGGGCATCACTTTCCAAATTTAACCTTGGTCGGTGTAGTGGATTCTGATGCGGGGTTGTATTCAACGGATTTTCGTGCAGGGGAAAAAACATTCCAGCAATTATTCCAGGTGGCGGGTCGCGCTGGTCGTGAATCAAAACCAGGGAGAGTGTTGTTGCAAACATTTAATCCAGATAATCCAGTCTTTCGCGCGCTGTGTGAATTGAATCGTGATGATTTTATGGCGACCGATTTAATGGCGCGGAAAACGGCGCAAATGCCACCCTTTGGAGAATTGGTTGCGCTGGTGATAGAGGGGGAAAAAGAAAGCGCGCTGAAAAAATTCTGTGATGAATTGCGCGCTGCGGCGCCAGTTGCCGATGGGGTAAAAATTATGGGACCGATTACGGCGCCAATGTATCGGGTTCGTCGGTGGTATCGTATGCGATTTTTGGTGCGTGGGGGTGTGCGAATGGCGTTGCAACCAGTTGTGAAAACTTGGCTGGGACGGGTGAAGGTTCCATCAAACATTCGTATAAAGATAGATGTAAATCCACAAAATTTTATGTAGTGTTAGTGGCTGGTGATGGTGATTGGTAATTAGTAATTAGCCCACTCGCGCTGCTCGTTTTTAGTAATTGGTAAAAAATTCCCGACCTCCTGTGGCGGGGATTTTAGCCCGAGCTTGGTCAGAATCTTTTTTTATCAAATAAATGCCGATGTAAATTCCCCGCCCCCTAGGGCGGGGTGGATTACGAGCAAAGTGAGTAAGACGGGGCGGGGAAACCAGACGAGACAAGAGCGATATTGTCCTTTATAAAGGACAAATTTTTTAATTTGTTGTAGATTTATTGTTTGTAATTTTGGTTTGTGGTTTCACAAACCAAAACAAAGTTTTCATCATACC
The DNA here is from genome assembly GCA_031262525.1 of Rickettsiales bacterium. Taxonomy (GTDB): domain Bacteria; phylum Pseudomonadota; class Alphaproteobacteria; order Rs-D84; family Rs-D84; genus JAISHM01. Next base: position 14,656 of record JAISHM010000014.1, read on the forward strand.
CGCGGCGGCGGGTATCCGCTGCCCCGCATGGGTTTATATGTATCCTTGTCTTTTATAAAGGGCAAGGATAAAAGCCCTGTTCCATACCAATACGGGAATGATAAGAGTTTATTCACAACGAATATATTCAAAAAACAATTTCATTTATTCATTGACAAAATATATTTTTCTTTTTATAATAGTTTTGTAAGGTAAAAAAATCATAAAACCACACTAAACAAAAAAAAGGAGGTTGGGTTATGAATAAAG
>JAISHM010000017.1 GCA_031262525.1 Rickettsiales bacterium
AAGGATTTTAATATGGGTTTCAATTGTGGAATTGTGGGACTGCCGAATGTCGGAAAATCAACTTTGTTTAATGCGCTGACTGCGACCCAGGCGGCGGCGGCGCAAAATTATCCGTTTTGTACAATTGAACCAAATACTGGAAAAATAATTGTCCCAGATGATACACTGCAAAAATTGGCGGCGGCGACTGGCTCTCAAAAAAAAATTCCGGCGCAACTAGAAATAGTTGATATTGCGGGTTTGGTTCGTGGCGCGTCTGCGGGCGAGGGTTTAGGAAATAAATTTTTGGGGCATATTTTGGCAACAGATGCGATTATTCATGTTGTGAGATGTTTTGAAAATGATGATATTGTACATGTAAATGGGAAAATTGACCCTTTGTCTGATATAGATATTATACAAACAGAATTGATGTTGGCGGACCTGGAAAGTATTGAAAAACAAATTACAGGTTTGACCAAGCGCGCCCGTGGTATGGATAAAGACGCAATAAAATCTTTGGATATGGCGAATAAAATTCGTGATAATTTAATAAATGGTATTGCGGCTGGCTCGGATGGGGCAGTGTTTAATTTATTGACGGCAAAGCCCGTGATTTATGTTTGTAATGTTGATGAATCATCAGCAAAAACCGGAAATAAATTTTCGGACATGGTTATACAAAAGTTTGGAAAAACAAATCCTGTTTTAATTATTTCATCACAAATTGAAATGGAAATTGCGCAAATAAAAGACACGTCAGAAAAAGAAATGTTTTTATCTGAATTAGGTTTAACAGAATCTGGTTTGGACCAAGTTATAAAAACAGGATATAAAACATTGGGATTACAAACTTTTTATACCATTGGGCCCAAGGAAGCGCACGCATGGACAATTATTGTTGGTATGACCGCACCCCAGGCCGCTGGAAAAATACACACTGATTTTGAAAAAGGTTTTATACGCGCAGAGGTTATTCGCCCCGATGATTGGTTAAATTTTGGGGGTGAAGTTGCCGCAAAAGAAGCGGGAAAAATGCGTCTGGTTGGTCGAGATTATATAATGCAAAATGGTGATATTTGCCATTTCTTGTTTAATAACTAAATTTTTCAATTTCATTTTTGACGCGTTCAATTTCCCGGTCCAGGGCGCGCATTCTTTGTAATCCGTCTGTTGTTAAATCGCGCGCAGTGTCTTTTCGGTCTTGTGTCAGTTGCGTCAAGTATGTATAAAGTTTTGCAATATCATCAGGGATATCATTTGATGTTTTCTTAGATGTATCTGAAACTTTTGGAATATCAAAATTTACATTTTGCTTTTTCGCGGTCCATTTGTGCCAGTTATTAAATTTGCGAATATCAAACTCTTTTTTATATTCGCCGCGCAATGTAAAATCAGGAATTTTTTCAATTAAACTTTTTATAAATTTTTCTGCCAATGCCCTTCCATTCGGCGTTGCAACAACATAATTTCTATTGGCCAGTTCCCATAGAAAATCAGTCAGTGATTTTGCAGAATCTATAATTTTACGCATTTTATTTTCACCACCAACACTGCGCAGAATTTCATCAGGGTCTTTACCACCAGATACAAACGCAAAACGAATATCAGAATTATCGCGTAAAAACGGCATAGAAATATCCAGTGCGCGTGCCGCAGCCTTTAACCCAGCATTATCACCATCAAAACAAAAAACAATATTACGATTTGATTTTGTTAAAATTTGCAGATGTCCCTCGGTTAGTGCGGTCCCCAGTGGCGCGATTGTTTCACCGAATCCGTGGGTTTGCATTTGTATTGCGTCTATTTGACCCTCTACCACGATACTGCGGTTTTTTTTGTAAATTTCGTCGCGCGCAAAATTTAATCCAAAAATTGTCGCGCGTTTATGAAACATTTCTGTGTCTGTTGTGTTTATATATTTTGGCTCACTCCCATCCAAAGAACGCCCTGAAAAAGCAACAACATTTCCATTTGGATTAAAAATTGGGAACATCAGTCTGTCCCTGAAAAAATCGTATGGTCCGTAATCACCATTTCGCACAAGTCCAGTGGCACCTAAATTCACAGCGGGTTGATTTGCGAATTTTGCAGACAATAAATTATTTTTTGGTGCATAGCCAATTCTGTATTTTTTTATTACTTCATCACCGAATCCCCGTCGCTGGACGTATTCCAGCGCGGCTTTACCAGATTCAGAGTATAATTTTTCCATATAAAATTTTGTCGCCGATTCATAAAGTTCCAAATATGATTGTTCGCGTGAAATTTGTTCTGCGCTTTTTGGTTTATAGTCTGGTATTTTAATTCCGGCGATAGATGCTAATTCTTTTATTGCATCAACATAATTCATATTTTTATTTTTCATTGTAAATGAGATTATGTCGCCGTGTTCCCCACAACCAAAACAATGATAAAAACCTTTTTGTTCATTCACAGAAAAAGATGGTGTTTTTTCATTATGAAATGGGCAACACCCCCACCAATTCGCACCTTTGCGTGTCAAAGGCACTGCGCCACCCACTATATCAACAATGGATAAACGCTGACGCAATTCGTCGTTAAAATTATTGTCATACGCCATTTTATTTTTTCTTTTTCCACCGCGCGGTTGGCTTTTTATTATTTATTAAATCAACGGCCGTATCCAGGTCTGGTTTTTCTTTGACAGACACATTTACTTTGTTTGATGAAATATATGCGCCATAACGACCAGTTGCAAAATAAACAATAGGTTTATTAGTTGTTGGATTTATGCCGATTTCTTCGCCCTGGCTTTTTTTACCTTTGTTTTCAATTAAATCACGCGCAATTGCCAATGTAATTGTGTCCGCAGTATATTGTTTTGCAGGCGCGTTGTTTTTTCCGTCCGACACATAGGGACCAAAACGACCAACACGAAATGTAAATCCGTCACCCAACTCCAAGACACCATTTGTAATCGCGCTTGCAGTTTTGTCGTCCGAATTTTCTGATTTTTCATCAGTTATTGTTGTTAAATTTTTTGTATATTTACAGGTTGGATAATTGCTGCACGCCAAGAAAGCACCATATTTTGACACTTTTAATTCTAACTTTCCATTCTTGCAAACAGGGCAAGAATCATCACCATCTGGAAATAAGTGTTTGTGTAAAGTATTATTTATTTCATTCATTACATCAGGATTTGGAACCGCAGCAGCATTCGCAACCAATGGTGAAAACGCCGACCAAAATGCATTCATTGCTGGTAGTTTTTTTGTTTCCCCGTTTGCAACATCGTCCAGTGTATCTTCTGTTTTTGCAGTGAAATTTACATCAACAATATCTGTAAAGTATTTTTGTAAGAATGCTGTCAGCAACCAACCGCTGGGGGTTGGAAAGAAACGATGTTTTTCATTTTTTACATATTCGCGTTCAACAATTGTTCCCATAATAGATGAATATGTTGATGGTCGCCCTATTCCTAATTCCTCTAACTTTTTAATCAGAGACGCTTCGGAATATCTGGGTGGTGGCATTGTGAAATGTTGTTCTGGTAATAATTTTATAATTTCAATTTTATCGCCAATATTCATCAGTGGTAATTTTGATTCATTGTTTTCATCTGTATCGTCGTCGGTCCCCTCGACATACACTTTCAAAAATCCGTCAAATGTGCGCGTCGTTCCAACCGTGTGAAAAATCGCGGGAGCCTTATCTGTTTTTATATCAAGAGAAACCGAATCAAATTCCGCATTGGTCATTTGACATGCCATTGTGCGTTTCCAAATTAAATCATAAAGTTTTTGTCCATCCCCGTCACCTGCGCTTGATATTTTTGCGTCTGTTGGACGAATTGCTTCGTGTGCCTCTTGGGCATTTTTTGATTTTGTTGTATAAATGTTTGGTGCTTTCGGTAAAAATTTATCACCATATTCAGATTTAATAACATCGCGAATTTGTGATACAGCGTCCGTTGATAGGTTTGTCGAATCTGTGCGGATATATGTAATCAGTCCAGCCTCGTATAGTTTTTGTGCCGCGGATGATGTGCGACGCGCCGAAAAATAAAGTTTTCGCGCCGCTTCCTGTTGCAGTGTTGATGTTGTAAATGGTGCCGCAGGTTTGCGCGATGTTTTCTTTTTATCTAATGCAACCACAGCCGCAGGTATAATAGGGTCGCCAATTTGTTTTATAATTGTATCAACCGATTTAGAATTTTCCAATGTAAGTTTTTCAATTTTTTTATCCGCAAAGTTTGTCAGCCTTGCATTAAATCCATTACAATCGGCGTCCAGCGACCAGTATTCAACCGGATTAAATGCTTCTATTTCCATTTCCCTGGCAACGACCAAGGCAACAGCCACAGATTGAACGCGACCCGCACTGCGTCCCATATTTTTACGCCACAGGACTGGCGATAACTTAAACCCAATCAGATAATCCAGAACGCGCCGCACCAGATACGCATCAACCAAATTCTGGTCAATTTCGCGCGGGTTCTTAATTGCATCCGTAATTGCTTTTCTTGTGATTTCATTAAACGCAACACGATACACAGGTTTATTTTTTAATAATTTTTTCTGTTGCATTATTTCCAACAGATGCCAGGAAATTGCCTCTCCCTCGCGGTCGGGATCAGACGCCAAATATACAGCGTCCGCAGATTTTACCGCGTCCATAATCAGTTTTAGTTGTTTTTCTTTACCAGGCATAATTTGCCATTTCATATCAAAATCATTGTCTGTATCCACACTGCCGTCTGAGGCGACCAGGTCGCGAATATGACCAATTGACGCAATAACACGCCATCCATCCCCCAAGTATTTTTCAATTGTTTTGGCCTTGGCCGGTGATTCCACGATAAGCAAATTCATAATTTATGTCCCCTTGGCGGATAGTTGTTGATTTTTATTTATATGCGCGCTTTGTGCCAAACCAAACCCAAACATCAGTGATAACAGCGAACTGCCCCCAAATGACATCAGGGGCAATGGAACCCCAACAGTCGGCATTAAACCCAAAACCATAGATATATTTATAAAATAATAAACAAAGAAATTCAACATAAATCCAAAACACAGCAATTGTCCAAATCTGTTTCGTGATGTTTTTGCAATCCAAAACAAGACCGCGATAATCGCAGAATAAATCAGTAATAATATAAAACTGCCAACAAAACCCAATTCTTCACCGAACATTGCAAAGATAAAATCAGTTTGTTTTTCGGGTAAAAATGACAAATGACTTTGTGTTCCCCCCAGATACCCCTTGCCAATAATTCCCCCACTGCCGAATGCTATTTTTGATTGGTTTATTTGGTATCCAGCGCCAGACGGGTCGCTGTCGGGATTTATAAATGTTATTATGCGCTGTCTCTGATAATCGTGTAATCCGCCATACCAAATCATTGGCGCGCATAACAAACCGATAACTCCGGCGATTAAAAACCATTTTTTGTGCGCGCCAACAATCCAAAAAAATCCGATTGTGATAAACATCAGTGATAGCGCTGTCCCCAAATCAGGTTGTATTACTATAAATATAAATGGCACCAATAACATTAAAATAGGAATTAAATAATTTCTGAATTTTGATAAATCAACCGAGTTTTGCCATGCAAAATAACGCGCCAACGCAATCACTAATGCAATTTTTATAAATTCTGATGGTTGAATATGAAATACACCTATGTCCAGCCATCTTTGCGCGCCCATACCTGTATGCCCGATAAAAGACACCATAATAATTAGAATAACCGCCGTGCCATAAATTAAATATGAATTTTTCAGCCATGTTTTTATATTCGCAAAGGCGGCAATAAAAAAAGCAACAAACCCCAACCCTATCTTACCCAGTTGTGATAATGCGTATGGACGCCATCCACCAAATCCATTACATACGCCCGTATTATCACATATTGGGCGACCCGCAGAATATAGCGAAATCACAGACAGAATTAAAACCATACACATTAGCGCAAATAGAGGCCATGAAAACCCGCTCAATTTTTGGGTAAAACTGATATTATCTGCGCGCGAAAATCGTGTTTGTGTTGTCATTATTGTAATGCCTCTTTCATAACGCGCGCTGCTGCGCGCGCCGCAATTCCGCTGCCACCAGCGTGTTCAGTAATTATAGCAACCGCATATTTAGGATTATTTATTGGCGCCAAACCAACAAACAATCCGTGATTTCGCTGTTCCCATGCCAATTGCTCATTCGTTTTAACACCTGATTTACGCTCTGCCATACTGATTCTGCGTACCTGGGCGGTACCTGTTTTCCCACCCATATCCGGACAAATTAAACCAGCGCCGTATGCAGTTCCATTTTTTCCAGTAACCCTACGCAATCCGTTCATTACGATTTTTATGTTTTTTGGGTTTAATCCCAAGTCTGGGGTCTGGGGTCTGGGGGCCGAGGTATCCAAGATTAAATTCGGAATAATTTCACGACCAGTTGCCGCACGCGCACCCATAACCGCCAATTGAAGGCAGTTAGTTAAAATATAACCCTGACCAATTCCAGAAATAATTGTATCCCCATGCACCCATGACGCGCGTATATTTTTCTTTTTCCATTCCCTGTTGGGAATAACCCCTGCCATCTCACGTGGTAATAAATTTAATAGTTTTTGACCCAACCCCAATTTTTCCGCCATAGATTTTATGGGATTTATACCAATTTTTAACGCCAACTGATAAAAGTAAATATCACAGGAATGTTCCAGCGCTCCTTCTAAATCAACCCAGCCATGACCCTTCTTTTCCCAACAATGATAAATATGTTTTCCATACTCCCAATCACCATCACAATATATTTTTTCTTTTCCTGTGATTGCGCCGGATTCTAATGCAGCCAACGCAACAACAATCTTAAAGGTAGAACCAGGTGGGTATAAACCTTCTATACTTTTATTCATAAAAGGTTTTAACTTGTTTTTTAATAATTCTTCCATATATTCTGGCCCGTCCAGAGAACGAAATATATTTGCATCAAACGATGGTGCTGATGCAATTGCAATTATATCCCCAGTCGCGCATTCAATCATAACACCACAGCCAGCGCCATGTTCGGACAATTCTTCTTCCATTTTCTTTTGCACATTCGCACGTAAAGTAGTTTGCAGGTTTTTTCCATTGGTTGGCGCAATTCTTTGTTCTTTGTTTGTGTCTATGACGCGCCCCAGTGCGTCTGTATGTGTAATAATTTGTCCGGGCGTCCCAGATAATTTTTCGTTAAAAATTTTTTCCAACCCCGCAATCCCAGACATAATAAAGGGTGATGTAATTGCCATTCTTACTGTGCGGTTGTCTTCGTCATTACCAACATAACCAACTGTGTGTGCGGCGATACCCTCACCTGGATATTTTCGCGCCAGTCCCGGCTCGGTATATAATCCCGCGATATTTAATGCTTTTAATTTTACCAGTTGCGACCATTTTATACTATCGCGTAAAATCACAGGTTGAAATCTGCGATTACGTGTAATTTTATTTTGTATTTTTGTAATTTCTTTATCTGATAATTTTAATTCATCACGCACTGCATCTAAAACAACCGCCACATCATCACATTCATTTGGAATAATAAATACACGATAAATTGCGTCATCGCGTGCTAATACAGCCCCGTCCCTATCCAAAATTCGTCCGCGCACGGGCGGGTCAATTATTATACGTGTTGAATTATTCTGGGATAAATTATGATATTTTTTGTAATTAAAAATTTGCAATTGCATCATGCGTAATAATAATACACCGGTCAGCACCGCCCCGCCAGTCAGAAACAGCGCGCTGCGTCGGTCAAATGTTGCGGCTATTTCTTTGTCCAGCATATCACCCTCTGAAATAAATAAGTTATTGGTAAATACAAAGCAGCAGTAATTATAAACACCCACGCGCCCCACAATAATGGGATAAATGATGATGTTTGAAACATATCCCAGATGCTAATCATAATCACACCCGCGCCAATAAAACACATAAATAAATAGATACCACGCATTTTTTGCATATATGGATTTATAATATTTTGTAAATTTATCACACCATAAAAAACACAAAATAAAATAGTCCATAACAAAGTAGTATTAAAATTTATATCCAGCAAAAAACAACCCAAGATTGCCATTGGAATAAATTCTGTGCGTCCAAGAAATACAGAATAATAAAACACAGGAATCATCACTAAAATTCCGCCCGGATTAAAAAAATTTGATGTTAAACGCCACAAAAAAATTGTGGCAAAAAAAGGTAATAAGATATTTATAACTTTTTTCATTTTATTAAAACTATCGCGGTTGGTCCTGTTTTTGCGCCGATTGCGATTGGTACCGATTTTGTGCTGTCCCATTTTTTGATTTTTCCAATTGGCAGACCATCGGGTAAGTTTCCGCCCGCCGACGAGGATAAAATTGAAATACCAATTGTTGGGGTAAATTCCTGGTCGCTGAATAACTCAATCACAGGGGTATCCCCGCCGCGTCCGCGTAAAAATCCCATAACATCGGTACCAGATACACGCACTGGGATATTAGAATTATTATCTGTAATACCACGGACATTCGCATAATTATCATTCGTGTCTAATACAATACCAATTAAAAAACCATCTATGGATAATACTGGGGCCCCATTGTGAATCCCAGAGTTTTTACCATGGTCCAAAACAAACATATTGGACGAAAATAAGTTATTTTTATAAATTACATTTGTAAAAACCGCATTTTTGCCAATAGAATTACGTGCATCCAACAGCCCCAATAATCTTTGATTTTCGGCCGCCAGTGGCGCGCAAGCAGTTTGTAGTCTTTCCAGTTCAATTACACGGGCGCGCAATTCCTTATTCTCTGCGCGGATTCCACTGCGTACGCGTATATTTTTAGCCAGTTTTCCAAACGCACGCACCGGCCATGTTATTCCGTCCCCGATTGTGCGCGCAACAGGTGTTAAAAAATCAGATGCCGAATTTACCAGGGAATAATTAGGTTTCCCCAAAAAAATATATAAAATCAGCGCCAAAGCCAGGCAAAATATAATACTTGCTTGGATTTTTCGGACAAATTTGTGGTGTGTGTTCTTCATTTCGTCCCCAGTTTAACATTATAATTTTAATTTTCTACAATTTTCTTGATTTTACAAAAAAATATGTCAGAATGGGGATACTATCGCGGCACAGGCATGCCCAGATAGAGAAAAACAGGAGACTGAAAATGCCAAAAATGAAAACTAAATCGTACCTGAAAAAGCGTGCGACAATGACGGCGACCGGTAAAATTCGTGTTGCCCGAAACAGCCACAAGAAACGCCTGCGTGTAAAATCGGCCCGTGCAAATAACCAGGGGTCTAAACCGCAATATCTGAACGAAAATATGGTCGGCCAGGTTAAAATTATGGCCCCGTATGGATTAAAAAAATAAAGGTGTGAATTATGGCAAGGGTAAAACGCGGGACAACCGTTAAACAAAAACATAAAAAAATTCTGGCGCGCGCATCGGGTTATTTGGGGCGTCATTCATCAACTTATCGTGCGGCGCGCGAAAAAACAGAAAAGGCGGGTCAGTATGCGTATCGCGACAGACGTGTTCGCAAACGCGACTTTCGTTCTTTGTGGATTGTGCGCATCAACGCGGCGGTGCGTCCGCATGGCCTTACCTATTCGCGGTTTATGAACGGCCTTAAAAAGGCAGGGATTACACTGGATAGAAAGGTTTTGGCGGAAATGGCGTATGTCGGGGACGCAAATTTTGCGGGCCTGATTGAAACCGCAAAACGATTTATCACGACTGACAAATAAATTGCCGGCGTGGTTTTTTGTGATATAATAAAACCCGTCGCAAGATGGGTTTTATTTTTTAGGAATTTAATATGAAAAAACAAATAAAAAATATAGATAATTTGGCCGATTTGCAATTGTTGCATACCGCAACCTTTGGTAAAAATGGAACAATGACCGCCAGGTTAAAAGAAATGAAAAATCTGGATATGGACGCACGCGCAGCATTGAATGCGGAAAATTCGGAACTCCGTGAATTATTTCGTATACGCCAGGCAGAATTGGAAAATGCAGAAATTTTATCACAGATGGCACGGAATAAATTAGATTCTAATCTTGATATTTTACGAAATGATATAAATTATGACGGGGTGGTGCATCCATTGACACGCGCAATTTCAGAGATGACTGCTGTGTTTGATGTTATGGGATATGTGTCTAAATCGGGACCAGAAATAGAAACAGATTGGTATAATTTTACGGCGTTAAATACTCCGGACTATCATCCGGCGCGGGATATGCAGGATACTTTCTGGACCAGTTGTGAAAATGTTTTACGGACACAAACATCGGCGGTCCAAATTCGTGAAATGGAAAAACTGGCAAAATCAGGTGGGGATTCGCTAAAAATAATTGCCCCTGGGGTTGTGTATCGTTCTGAAAATCCTGATGCGACACATGGTTTTCAATTCCGCCAGGTCGAGGGGTTAAACATTGGAAAAAATATAACACTGGTTGATTTGGTCAGCGACCTGAAAACATTTTTACAAAACTTTTTTGGACGTGAATTAAATATGCGTATCCGCCCCAGTTATTTCCCTTTTACAGAACCCAGTGTAGAATACGATATTGAATGGAAAACTGGTGTTTGGCTGGAATTGGGGGGCGCTGGGATGGTGCACCCGAATGTATTAAAAAATTGCGGACTGGACCCTGATAAAATCCAGGGCTATGCATTTGGTTTTGGTTGGGACAGATTGGCAATGATGAAATATGGTTTAACTGATTTGCGTCGGTTGTATAATTTTGACCCGCGCTGGATAAAAAATAAAACGGATAAGAAATGAAATGGACATACGATTGGTTAAAGGATTATTTGGATACAAATAATGCAAGTGCAGATAAAATAGCAGAGTATTTAACAATGTCTGGGTTAGAGGTCGAAGAAATTATTCAACCTGTTCAACCGATTGTTGCAAAAATTATTGAATGTGATGATATTCCAAATACTCATCTTCATTTGTTAAAGGTTGATGATGGGACTGGGATTTTGCGCCAGGTTGTGTGCGGTGCGCCGAATGCAGGCAAAGGACTGGTTTCTGCGCTGGCGCGCCCCGGGTGTAAAATTGGTGATATTGAAATAAAGGTTGGAAAAATTCGTGGTCATGAATCTAATGGTATGATGTGCAGTGAAAAAGAATTGGGGTTGGGGGATAATCACGATGGGATTATTGAATTGGATGAATCAAAATATAAAGTTGGCGAACCTTTGGCGCTGGATAAAAACGCGGATGATTATATAGTTTTTGATGCAGGTATCACGCCAAATCGTCCTGATTATCTGTCTGTGTGCGGGATTGCTCGGGATTTGGGCGCGAATGATAAATTTGTTTTTACGGATAAAAAAATACCAGAATTAGAAAAGGTTGATGGTGCGCGGTGCGCAATTATTGAGAATTATGACAGATGTCAATCTTATAATTTTTGTGAAATTAAAAATATAAAGATGACACAAAGTAATAACACAATCGCTCGTCGTCTGAATATGATTGGAATAACGCCACGCAACGCCGCGATAGACGCAACAAACTATGTTTGTTATGACATGGGGCAGCCTATGCATTGTTTTAATGCTGACGAAGTTGTGGGTGATATTATTGTTCGTTTGGCAAAAGAAAATGAAAAATTTACAGACCTTTTCGGCACAGAGCACGAATTACAATCTGATGACTTGGTTATTGCGGATAATAATGGGATTTTAGCGCTGGCGGGAATTATCGGTGGTTCGCGTGGTATGACAACTGATAATACAAAAAATATAATTTTAGAGAGTGCGTATTTTTCGCCGATTGGTATTCGTAAAACCGCGCGGCGATTAAAATTATCAACAGATTCTTCGTATCGGTATGAGCGCGGAATTGACCCGTGTATGACGACGGACGCATTGGCGTGTGCCACAGACATCGTTATGAAACAATGCGGTGGTGAAATTATCGGAAATGATTTATCCCGCGGCGAATTTAAGAACAAAGTTATAAAATATGATTTTAAGTTGTTTGCGAAAAAAATTGGGATTGATATTGCACCAGAAACACAGCAAAAAATTTTGAAAAATTTGGGGTATAAATTTGATGGGGAAAATGTTGTTGTTCCGTCTTGGCGTGTTGATGCTCTAATCCCAGAAACATTGGTAGCGGATGTTGCGCGGGTTTTTGGGTATGGAAATAATAAGTTTTATAAAGTCATAGATGTTAAAAAAAACACGACAAAACTGATGACAATAAAACACAAATTATTATCGCGCGGATTAAATGAAATTATAACTTATTCTTTAACGGGCGATGATGCTCAAAAAATGGTGTCTGATTCGGCGTATGTAAAAATAAAAAATCCATTGGGTCCGGAATTTAATGTGATGAGAAATTCTTTGGTCACGAATGTTTTGCGTGTGGTCGCGAACAATGATAAACATAAACGCAGTAATTTAGCGGTGTTTGAGTCTGGCGATGTTTTTGATACGGATAAACCACTGGCACAACACAATGAAGTTATTATTGTGCGCTCTGGAATTATAAATAATAGCATATCTGCAAAACACGGCAGACCCGCGGATATTTATGATGTTCGTGATGATTTGTTAAACACATTAGGTGATGACACGATTGTGTATAATGATGATGAACCAGAAAAATGGGCAAATCCATACCGCGCTGGGAAAATTATGAAAAATGAGATTGTTGTTGCAAAATTTGCAGAATTACATCCGCTGGTCGCGCGTGCATTTGGAATAAAAACAAATGTAGTTATTGGTATTATAAAAGATGCCAGAAATGATTATACAGAATATGATTTTTCCGATTTTTATGTGCATAATGACTTACCAGAATTTCCAATGATTTCTCGTGATTTTGCGTTTGTTGTTAAATCTGATTCTGATATGAATGTTTTACACAGGTCAATATCAGATGCGTCTGGCGAAATTGTGGATATAAATATCTTTGATGTTTTTGATTTACCAAATAATGAAAAATCTATCGCGGCAGAGGTAATAATACAACCAACAAAAAATATGACGGATGCAGATTTAATGGAAATACAAAATCGTATTATTGAATCAGTTGAAAAAACTGGTGCAAAATTACGCGCATAAAAAACGGGCATTGCCCGTTTTTTATAATTTTTTATCCGCTGCATTGCACCATTTAACGACAGGACAATCAAAGCATTTTGGATTGCGGGCGGTGCAAATATATCGTCCGTGCAAAACCATTGTATTGCTGACAATTGAATGATATTTTTCGGGAATTAGTTTTAATAAATCTTTTTCTACTTTTTCTGGTGTGTTTTTATCGGTCCAACCATAGCGGTGTGCATTACGAAAAATGTGTGTATCAACGCCAATTGTTGGTATCCCCCACAATACATTCATAATAACATTTGCGGTCTTTTGTCCGATACCTGGCAATTTCATCAACGCGTCGCGATTATGTGGTAATGGATTATTTTCCAAAGCGGTGGCCAATCCAATAATGTTTTTTGCCTTGTTATTAAAAAAAGAAATTTGTTTTATGTATTCTTTTAATTTTTCTGTGCCCAACAATAACATTTTGTTTGGTGTGTCCGCGACAGCAAACAGCGCAGGCGTAATTTCATTGACTTTTTTATCGGTTGCTTGGGCGGATAAAATCACCGCCACTGCAAATGTAAATTCATTAGTATGGAATAATTCCGAACGAATTTTCATATCCAATGATGGTGGTACATTTGTAAAATAAATATCGGGTGTCAATTTCATTTTTTTATGGAGGCCTGGGTCGGAATCGAACCGGCTTACAAGGATTTGCAGTCCTCTGCATAACCATTCTGCCACCAGGCCAATACCAATAACATACAAGAATAATTTGCGGTTTTCAATATGTTTTTTGATGTTGAAAAAAATGCGAAAATTTACTATATTTCTGGGGAAATGTTAAAAAATTTAACCATAAATAATTTCAGAAATCACGCAGTATCAAAAGTCAATTTTGATGGCGCAAAAAATGTAATTTTTACCGGTCCAAACGGGGGGGGAAAAACCGCAATACTGGAATCATTGTCATTATTTGCCCCATTGGGCAGTATGCGCGGGGCAAATATATCAGATATGGTAAAAATCGGCACAAATACGGGTTTTTCTGTGTATGCGGAAATGCAAAATGATTCTGTATTGTCGGTATCGGTCGGGGTAAAAGATAAAACAAAAAAAATACGAATAAACGGGGACGCATCGCCGATTTGGGTGGCTGCAAAAGAGATGAAACTAATCTGGCTGACGCCAAATGAAGACAGACTTTTTGATGATACGGCGACCGACCGACGCGGATTTTTAGACCGGTTGGTGGCGGGTTTTGATACAAATCATTCAGCGCGAATAACAGAATTAAATAAATTATTGCATTCGCGTGCATTCGCGTTAAAAACATCGCGGGATGATAAATGGTTAAATTCTATTGAATCAAATCTGGCATCGGTTGCAGTCCAAATTGCCGCCGCGCGAATCGCGTATGCCGCGCAAATAAATCACTTTTTACAAAGCAAATCAGATATAAATATAATTCTTTCTGGACGCATTGAATCTGGGCTTTGTGAAAATTTAAGTAGCACAGAAATAGAAAATAATTACAAACTTTACTTGTCGCAAAATCGCGAATTAGTTGGTGGTAATATGGTTTGTGATGGTGTGCATAAATCTGATTGGACTATGTTTTCGCCTCTAAAAAATATGAATGCGGATATGATGTCTGCGGGTCAGCAAAAAAAATTGTTGTTATTGTTGATAATCGCGCACATAAAATTACTAAATTCTGTGTCAAATACCCCAGTAATTGTTTTGTTGGACGAAATGACATCATATTTAGATATGGAAAATGTTATGGACTTGTTTGCGCGATTAAATGATACAAATGCCCAGGTTTTAATTACTGGCGCAAAACCAGATGTTTTTACGAACATTCCAAATTCTATAATTTTTTCTTGCGTGGATGGAAATATAATCAAAGGATAATAGAGATGAAAAATATACCGCGTCTTTTTATAAATGATGATTTATCTGTTGAAAAAGTCATAGATATACCCAAAGAGCAATTACATTATTTAACGCGTGTAATGCGCACGAACGAATGTTTGGTTTTTAATAATGGGTTAGAGTTTTCGGCCGTAATAGAAAACAATAAATTAAAAATAATTAAAAATACAGGGCGCGCCGACCCATCAAATAATTTAATTTTTGCATTTGCACCAATTAAACAATCCAGAATGGAAGAAATGTTAAACGCTGCAACACAACTGGGGGTGGCGGTTTTACAGCCTGTGATAACCGAATTTACAACCGAAAAATTTCCAAAATGTAATCGCGCAGAAAAAATTATAATAGAGTCCGCAGAACAATCAGGTCGTAATAGTATCCCGAATTTATTGCCGCCTATGAAATTTTCCGACTTTATAAAAAATAAAAATATAGTTTTTGCAGATGAACGATTTACACGAAATAATATCATACAAGACGAAATTAAAATAACCCCAAACTATATTTTTGTTGGGCCTGCGGGTGGTTTTTCAGATTCTGAATTTGATGCGTTGGATAAATCTGGTGCGACTGCAATTTCCTTGGGGCGCACAATTTTACGCAGCGAAACCGCGGCAATCGTCGCTATTTCGCGTTTCGTTTTATGAAAAGCATTTGACCAATTCCAAACAAGTTTGATATTGTCCAATACAGCACAAGTCCAGATGGCATCCATGCAAACATAATTGTGAATAAAACAGGCATCCATTTCATCATTTTTTGTGTTGCCGCCATCGGGTCACTCTTGTCCATATTTTTTTGTGTTGCCCCAGTTTGTAATTTCTGTTGCCACCACATAGTTAAACCCATTAAAATCGGCAGGACAAAATAAGGGTCCATTGTCGCCAAATCGTGTATCCATAAAAAATCTGCCTGGCGCAATGGCACTGCAATCAACAATGCCTTATACAATGCAAAGAAAATTGGAATTTGCAATAACATTGGCAAACACCCGGACATTGGGCTGGCCTTATTTTCTTTGTAAATTCGCATCATTTCCATTTGTAGACGCACCTTGTCCCCTGCGTAAAGTTTCTGCACACGCGCTAATTCTGGCTGCATTTTTTGCATTGCCGCCATACCCGTAAATGATTTTTTGGTCAATGGCCACATAAAGATACGAATGATTATTGTCAGTAAAATAATCGCCAAACCATAATTTAATACAAAAGCATACAACGCGTTTAACGCCCATAAAAATGGACGCGCCAAGAACCAAAACCACCCATAGTCAATCGTTTGATTTATTCCCGTAATCGCACCCGACGCATTGGACAGCGCGCTTTGGGTTTTTGGACCCGCAAATAAATTTGATACAACCGATATACTTTTTCCTGCAGGTATAGAAATTGCAGCCGCAGATGTTTCAGCCTGAATCCGACCATCTGCCAAAGGTTTTGTTTTAATTGTTTGGTCATTTGCGTTTATTGCAACGATTGTTTCCCAGTATTGTTCCTCGAATCCGGTCCAACCCGACGCGCTTGAAAAAGTATAAGTTTTTTTCGCAGATGATTTCCAAGAATTACGTTCAATATCTTCGTTTTCATACGATATTGTTCCCGACGCGACACCAACTGCTGCTGTGCGTGGCATTTGCGCAATTCGCGCGTATGGTATTATCATAAAGTCGCGCCGTGAATTGTTTTTAATTGTATCAGTTATTGTAATAACATAATCTGTGCTTGTGATTTTTCGTGAGAAATCAACCCCGTCGGCGTTGCGCCAATTCATATTTTCGCCGTTTATTTTCCAACGCGTTTCAGCGGTTGGTGCCGCGGTCCCATTCCCAATAAAACCGATTTCTGTAAATTCATTGTCGCCATTCAATAGGGTAATTTTTTTATCCGAATTTTTTGTTTCATTATAATTATTTAATTCAATGTTTGATATTCGCAGCCCTTGAATTGTGGCGGCAATTTTATCATTTTTCACAACAGATTTTGGCGTGTTTATAATTGTTGTTTCGGGTGATGATTGGATTGTTATTTCTTTTTTTTGCCCGTCATCAAACATTATTCCAATCGCCCACCAAGCAATCAGAAAGAAAGCCAACCATAAAATAAATCCGGAAAGTTTTGAACGTGGTTTTTTATTCCCCTGGGCGGCGGCCCACGCGCCAAAGCCAGAATTTTTATTTTCTAAATATCTTACCATTTAATTTTTCCTTTTACAGGGTTGCTTTTACATTTTCTACTTCGTAACATTCAACGCGGTCGCCTTCTTTCAGGTCGTTATATTTATCAAAACTCATACCGAATTCTGTTCCGACCGCAACTTCTTTGACTTCGTTCTTTTCGCGTTTTAACATTCCGATTTTTCCATCATAAATTACAACATTGTCGCGCAGTAATCGCACAAAGGCGTCTTTTTTAATAACCCCCTCGGTAACCCTGCAACCCGCGACGCGTGTCCCCTTGCCCACGGTGAATAACGCGATAACATCGGCATATCCAATAAATGTCTCGTGTTTTTCTGGCGCCAATTTCCCAGACAAAATTTCTTTTAATTCGTCTGTGATACGATAAACCACGCTGTGATAGCGTATATCAACATTGTTTTGACGCGCCAATTCACGTACCGCAGAATCCGCGCGCACATTAAACGCAATAATAATAGCGTTTGATGCCGCTGCCAGACGAATATCCCCCTCGGTAATTTGACCGACGCCAGCGGATAATAAATTTACCCCGGCCTTGTCCGATTGTATGCCGCCCAGCATATCGCGTATCGCCTCGACACTGCCCTGGACATCAGCCCGCAAAATCACAGGCAACATCAGTTTTGTATTATCATCGCGTTTTGCAAATAATTCTTCCAGGCTGCTGCGTTTTATCATATTCGCGGCGATTTTTTCTTTTTCAATTCTGTATGTTGCAACATCGCGTGCATCAGATTCGGACGGCATAACATTTAATATATCGCCAGATGTAGGAACCGATTCTAATCCCAAAATAATCACAGGTTGCGATGGACCCACAGATTTTACACGCGCCCCCACAGAATTTATCAAGCCGCGAATACGACCAATTGTATTACCAACAACAAATGGTTCCCCAATAGATAGCGTTCCCTGTTTTACCAATAATGTTGCGGTTGCGCCCAAACCTTTCTCCATCTTTGCCTCTACCACTACACCATTTGCAGGCATATCTGGGTCCGCGACCAGTTCCATCATTTCTGCCTGTAATAAAATTGCATCTTCCAGTTTATCCAGACCTATTTTTTTAGTAGCGGAAATTTCAACGGATTGGACATCGCCACCCATTTCTTCGGTTTGGACTTCCTGTTGTAGCAAATCTGTGCGAACTTTGGTCGTATTTGCATCTGGTAAATCTATTTTGTTTATTGCCACAATAAAAGGCACTTTTGCCGCACGAATATGATTTATAGCTTCTATCGTTTGGGGCATAATTGAATCGTTTGCCGCCACTACCAAGACCACAATGTCCGCCATATTTGCGCCGCGCGCGCGCATCGCGGTAAATGTTTCGTGTCCTGGGGTGTCCAGGAAAGTTATCATTTTTCCAGATTTTGTTTTAACTTCATACGCAGAAACATGTTGTGTTATTCCACCCGCTTCGCTGGCGACAACATTCGCGCCACGCATTGCGTCCAGTAATGATGTTTTTCCATGGTCCACATGCCCCACGACCGTTACCACGGGCGCGCGTGGTTTCAGATGCGCTGGGTCTGGTTCGCGATTTAATACATCCGCGAATGGTTGCGTTGATACGCGCCTAACCGATGCGCCAAATTCTGTTGCAATCAGTTCTGCTGTATCCGCGTCAATTGTTTGGTTTTGGGACGCAATCATTCCCATTTCCATCAGTTTTTTTACAACATTCCCGACTTTTTCTGCCAGTGCCGCCGCCAAATCCTTTACCACGATTGAATCCCCCAGTTGCACTTCGCGGGCGACTTTTTGCGGGGCATTAAACATAGAACGTGCCTTGTCCCTGAATCTTTTTAACGATGCTTCGGAGCGACGGCGATTTGCGCCACGAATTTCAATTTCATCATCGTCGCCACCGCCCATAACAATGTCGTGAATGGAAATTTTTCCCTTGGAAAAATCTTTTTTTGGTGCGTTTTTACCAAACTGATTTTGACGACGCGGTTCTTCCTCTTCGCTTTGTTTCCTGGGGTTAAAGAATTTTGACTCTGATTTGTATTCTGTTTTTGCATCTTCTGTGGTAATATCAGATTCTTTTGTTCCCAGTTTTTCTTTGACTGCTTGATACTCTTGTGTTTCGCGTTCTATTTCGGCCTGTCTCGCTTCGCGTTCGGCGGCGTCCGCTGCCTCTCTTGCGCGGCGTTCTTCGTCGCGTGCGCGTGCCGCTTCCAGGACAGCGCGTAATTTTTCATCAGCAGTATTACGCGCAGTCGTTGGTGTTTTTACATCTTCGCGTAATTCGTGATTTCCGGGTGTTATAATACGACGACGACGTTCAACAAAAACGGAATCACCTTTTTTGCTTTGCACCGCATCGGTCGTTACAGATTTTCCCAAAGTAAGTGTCGCCATCGTATATTTTTCCCTTGTTTTTATTATTCGTCGGTTGTTATACCATACACCAATTCGCGCGCCTTCATAACAATGCGTTGTGCCAGACGTTCAGACATATTATCTTCGCCCAAGATTTCAACCAATTCGTCAGACGCCAAATCCGCCAAATCCGCCAAAGAACGAATACCCGCCGCGCCCAGTTTCATAATAGTTGGACGCTTTACAAAATCAAAGCGCAATAAATCATCTGTCATACCCAGTTTATGACCCGCGTCCAGATAATCATTCTCAACTTTTTCCAGATACGTTTTCGCGCGATTTTGTAATTCTGTTGCTAATTCGGTGTTAAAGCCCTCGATAGTTTCTAATTCGTGTAAATCAACAAATGCGATTTCTTCGATAGTTCTGAAACCTTCGGTAATCAGCAGACGCGCAATCATTTCATCAACATCCAAACCGGTAATAAATAATTCGGTTTTTTCCTTGAATTCTTTTGCGCGTTTTTCTTGTTCTTCGGCCTCGCTCATAACATCTATGTTCCAGCCTGTCAATTGCGATGCCAAGCGTACATTTTGACCGCGACGACCAATCGCCAAAGATTGTTGGTCTTCATTTACAACAACCGCCGCAGTATGTGTATCTTCATCAACGATGATTTTTGCAACTTTGGCTGGCTGCATAGAATTTACAATAAATACCGCAGGGTCATCAGAATATAAAATAACATCTATTTTTTCGCCATGACATTCGTTTATAACCGGTTGAATACGTGTCCCTTTTATACCAACGGTCATACCAACTGCATCAACAGATGGGTCATCAGTTTGGACCGCAATTTTCGCATGGGAACCTGGCGCGCGCGCCACAGATTTAATTTTGATAATACCTTCGTAGATTTCTGGAACCTCGGCAACAAATAATTTCTCCATAAACATAGGATGTGTGCGGGTCAGGAAAATTTGTGGTCCGCTATTAGAACGCGCAACGTCCATAATCAACGCACGAATCCGGTCGCCAGTATTTAATTTTTCACCTGGAATCAGTTCTGTTCCGCGAATATACCCCTCGGCCTTGCCATTTATATCAACAAATATATTTCCAAATTCAATCCGTTTTACAACACCATTTACAATGTCGCCAATGTTATCTTTGAACTCTTCATACTGACGACCTTTTTCTGCATCGCGCACACGGCTGGTCATAATTTGACGCGCAATCTGAAATGCCTGGCGACCAAACTCTGGTTCTGGTAATTGGTCGGAAACAATATCGCCAACAACTGGATTAGTCGCATATTTTTTTGCCTGGGCGGGTGTCAGCATAGTGTTTGGATTATACAAAGAATCCCCCAATTCATCTGTTCCCACAGATTCAGGATTTTCAATAACATCAAACACACGACGAACATTTATCGCGCCATTTTTGCGGTCAATTGTGGCGACAATGTTAAATTCTTCGCCATATTTTTGTTTCGCAATTTTTGCAATTGCAGATTCCAACGCGTCGAACACGATATCTGCGTCAATCTGTTTTTCATCAACCAATCCCTTGATGGCCAGTAATAAATCCTGATGTGGCATAGATGCAAATGACATTTAATAACTCCTTATTCGTTATCTTTGTTAAAAGAGCGGGATTTATTTCCAAAATCCCGCTCTTAAAATTTATTTATTTAAGAACATAGTAATAATAACACCAAATTATGAAAAATCAAGTAAAAGTATAAATTTATTTTGCTTTTGTTTCTGATATAATTATAATACAAAATAGCGAGAGAGAAAGTGAAAAAACATTATGCTTTTTTTATTATGATGTTGTTCGCCCTGCCCGCGGTTGCGGATAATGATTGTGCATCATTGACGACTGCCCCAGATACAGAAATGACATTGCAAAATGTTGTGGAGATGGGGCTGTGTCGTAATCCGACAACTGCGGCGGCGTATTTATCATTGGAATCGTCGCGATTGAATAAGAATGCGGAGTATAGTACATATTTACCCAGTGTCAGCGCGTCGGCAAATATCGGAGAAAATTATCAAAATAGGAATTGGGGAGAGGTAACACTGGGCGGCAGTTTGTCTGCATCTTGGTTGATTTTTGATTTTGGTAAAAGACTGGCGGACTTGAACGCTTTGTCTGCGACATGGCGTGCGACGGGGTTTGATTATAATGAATCTGTCCAGAATTATGTATATTCTGTAATTGGTGCGTATTATGGATTATTGACGGCTGATGCCAATGTATCCAGCAGTGAATCATTGTTAAATGTTGCGAAAACTGCGCGTGATACGGCAAATAAAAAGTTCAAGGCGGGCGCAGTTGCGCGTGCCGATGTGTATAAGGCTGAAACATCGCTGGCGTCGCGGGAATTGGATTTAGAGCGCGCAAAAAATAATCGTGAAAATGCGAAAAGCACACTGCTGACCCTGTTGTCTTTTCCGGCGACAGACAATATAAAAATTGCGGATATATCGTCTGAATTTGGCGCAGAATCTGAAAATAAAAGCATAGACGAATTGTTGGAAACCGCAAAAAAACAAAGACCTGATTTATTGGCGGCGACCGAAAATAAAAATGCAGCATGGCATCGGCGTAACGCGTCATTTCTGAAAAATTTACCCAGTATCAGCCTATCGGGCAGTGTGGGATATAATGACCTGTATGATAATTTATCGCATACATCTGGGGATAAAGTATCGGGCAGTATTGGTATTCGCGCGTCAATGCCGATTTTCGCGGGGTTTGCAAATGTTTATGGTGTGCGTGCGGCCGAGGCTAATTATGACGCGGCAAAAATGCGTGAAGTGTCCGCTCAAAATGATGCAGCGCGTGATATTTACAGTGCATACAATAATTATAAAACCGCGCAAAAGGTTTTACAACAAACAAAGACATTATTAAAAAGTGCGACTGAAAATGAAAAGGTTGTATCGGGTATGTATAAGGTTGGACGTGCTGCAATGCTGGAATGGCAAACTGCACAATCTGAATTGGTTGATGCGTCGCGTCAGGCAAATGACGCAAAATACGACCTGTATATAAAACGGGCGGCGTTGGCAATGGCGGTTGGTGATTTAACCGCGAATTTGGGAAACTGGGAATCAAATAAAAATATGTATGGGGTAGAACCAAAATGATTAAAATTAAAAACTGGATAAAATGTCATAAAATTTTAAGTGTTCTGGTGGCGCTGATAATTGCGCTGTTGATTGCGTTGTTATTTGTGCCAGATGACGCGCCCAAAAAATCCGAATATTCGACGATTGCTGTGCAATTTGGAAATATAAAAAAAGTTGTGACTGCGACCGGAGAGATAAAACCAGTGAATACAATCCTGGTGGGCAGTCAGGTATCGGGAAATATTGAAACTATATTCGTGGATTATAATTCTGTGGTTAAAAAAGGTGATGTGTTGCTGACTATTGACCCCAGTGTTTTGCGTGCTACCGCGGACGAGGCAAAGGCTGCGTTGGATTCTGCCACCGCGCAACTGGATTTTGACAAGGCAGAATACGAACGTAATAAAACTTTGTTTGATGAAGGATTTATTGCACGCGCGGAATTGGAACAATCGGAAACAAAATATAAAACCAGCACCCAGTCGGTTCTGCGTGCGCGGTCGCAATATGAACGCGCGGAAACAAATCTGGGTTATACAAAAATTGTATCTCCGGTTGATGGCACTGTTATTTCGCGCAAGGTTGACAAGGGTCAAACAATCGCGGCATCTTTCCAAGCGCCAGATTTGTTCGAAATTGCCGAAGATTTATCAAAAATGCAAATTGAAACCAGTGTGTCCGAGGCCGATATCGGTATGATTGCCGAAGGACAAAAAGTATCATTCAATGTTGATGCGTATCCAACACAAATATTTGACGGAATTGTGCGTCAGGTGCGATTGAGCCCGACGACAACCAGTAATGTTGTGGTCTATACCGTTGTTATAGACGTTGATAATACAGATTTGCGTTTAATGCCTGGAATGACCGCGTTTGTTACCATAGATGTGGAAAGTCGCGAAAATGTTTGGAAGGTATCAAATGCGGCATTTTTGGTGCGTTCTTGGGACGGGATTTTGGAAAATGTACCAAATGGAGATACACCAAAAGATACCTTGGCAATAGAACGGGTGGGTGAAAAAAATATAGTTTTTGTTAAATATAAAAAGGGCGTAATCGCCAGCACTGAAACCGAAATAGTTGCCGCGGATGGAAATAACGCATTGCGCCGCGGGGACAAAATTATTGTTGGAAAATTCGGACAACAATCCAAGGCTGCGGGCGGTATGCCCATGGGCGGACGCAGATAATGAAAAACAATGTGCCAGTATTATCGTTGCAAAAAATAAATAAAAGTTTCCCGATGGAAATAGGGGGCGAACAGCATGTTCTGTTTGATATTTCCTTTGATGTGATGCCTGGTGAATTTGTTTCAATTATGGGGCCGTCTGGTTCTGGAAAATCAACAGCGATGAATATAATTGGTGCGCTGGATACGCCGACCAGCGGGGTTTATAAATTATATGGTCGGAATATAACTAATTTAACCGCTGACGAATTGGCAACTGCGCGTAATGAGTATATTGGTTTTGTTTTCCAGAATTTTAACCTGCTGACCAAACGTAGTGTTTTGGATAATGTAATGTTGCCGTTGATGTATCGTGGGTTATCAGAAGATGAGCGTCGCGCACGCGCAAAAAAAACAATTCGCGCGGTGGGTTTGGAAAAGTTCGAGACCTATCTGCCAACACAATTATCGGGTGGAATGCGGCAAAGGGTGGCGATTGCGCGCGCATTGGCGGGCGACCCGAAACTGATTCTGGCGGACGAGCCGACCGGAAACCTGGACAGCAAAATGGGAAATGAAATCTTGAAAATGTTCCAGCAATTAAATAAAGAATTGGGGATCACAATTGTTATGATTACTCATGAATTTGATATCGCGAAATATACAGGGCGACTGATTCATATTCGTGACGGGCATATTACATACGATGGGAAAATTCCAAAGGACGAAAGGGCGTTGGAAAAATGACTTTTAATGACATCTTAAAAGAATCTTGGTTATCTATTAGTGGGAACAAAATACGCTCGTTCTTGACGATTCTGGGTATTATTATTGGCGTCATGGCTGTGGTTATTATGATGTCGGTTGGGGACGCCGTCCAAAATCAAATTACGGGGCAATTTTCATCATTGGGGACGAATACAATTATGATTCGCGCGGGCGCGGCGCGAACCAGTGGCGTTCGGACTATGTCGGCGATGAATACACTGACCACAGATGATGTTACCGCTCTGATGGAATTGCCAGATGTAAATTATGCGACGCCTATTCGCACGACCAGCGGAACACTGGTTTTTGGAAATAAAAATTGGACGACATCTGCGATTGGTTCGTATCCTACATACACGGATATACAAAATATAGAAATGGAACGTGGAACATTTTTTGACTGGACCGCGGTTCGCAACGCCAGCACGGCGGTCGTAATCGGTCCAACCGTTGCGCGTGAATTGGATATGGGGTCCGATCCCGTGGGTCAGGTTGTGCGTATGAATGGTGTGCCGCTGGTGGTTTTGGGGGTAACGACAGAAAAAGGTGGCGCGGGTATGACCAACAGCGATGATATGGTTTTTATTCCAATTACAACACTGCAAAAAAGGGTTATGGGTTCGCGCTTTCCAAATTCTGTGCCGCAAATTGTATTAAAATTAAATGATGGTGCGGATAATGCGATTGCAACCGAACAAATTACGGGATTGCTGCGCGAACGGCATCGCCTGAAAGATACGGACGCGGACGATTTTCAGATTACGGATATGAAACAAATTATGGATACAATGGATACAATCACGGGATTTCTGAAAACTTTGCTGATGGCAATCGCGTCGGTATCATTATTGGTTGGGTCAATTGGAATTATGAATATGATGTTGGTGTCGGTTGCGGAACGCACCCGTGAAATTGGTATCAGAAAGGCAATTGGTGCGCGTGAATCACATATCACGATTCAATTTTTGAGTGAGGCTATTTTAATCTCGTTCATTGGTTCAATGATTGGTTTGGCGTTGGGGGTGATTTTATCGCAAACGATTTTGCCATCAGTTATGGATATGGATGTGCCGTTAAATATATGGTCGGTATTTTTATCCATTGGTGTTGCGGGTTTTGTCGGAATTGCGTCGGGTGTTATGCCTGCGCGTAAGGCCGCAAAATTAAACCCGATTGACGCATTGCGGTATGAATAATTATTCAGTCTTAAATTGTTCCATAAATTTATTATGGTTTTCAATGTCTGTTTGCGGAATCGGAAAATTTCGCGCTGGGAAAATTGTATAGCCCTTTGGAATTTTTGTGAAATTTTCATTTTGCTCGGCAATAATATCCGAAATATCGCGCGCTGCATCCGCATTTTCCAGTTCCAAATAAATTTTTGCCAAAATTTCTGTGTCAATCAGTGCGCCATGCCCATCTGCGCGTGATTCCAGGGATATACCGAACCATTTCGCCAGCGCGTCCAGGGTATATTCCTTGGGCCCGAAAATTTTGTGTCGCGCGATTACCAGTGTATCCATTTGTTTGTCGCGTGGAATTTGCGGCAGTCCCAGATTTTTTAACTCAAAATTTATAAATGGAAAGTCAAAATCAATTCCATTGTGCGCAACGACCGGTGAATCACCGATAAAATCCAACATCTTTTGCGCAACATCACGGAATTTTGGTTTGTCTTCTAAAAAAGCATTTGATAATTTATGAACTTTGTATGAATCTGGTGGAATAATTTTGCCGTCTGGATTTATGTATTCGTGAAAGGTGTTTTGGGTTATTTTCCCGCCCAAAACCTCAATCGCGCCAATTTCAATAACGCGGTCGCCCCCCGTATAGTTAAAGCCAGTAGTTTCCAGGTCAAAGCAAATTATTCGTGTCATAAATTGAATATATTATATTTTGCGTGCAATGACAATAATAATTTGTTAAATTATTCGGGTTATGAAAAAAGTATTAAAAGACTTAAACGAAATGCAACGCGTTGCGGTGGAAACGACCCAGGGACCGGTTTTGGTGTTATCTGGCGCAGGCACAGGCAAAACACGCGTTATAATACGGCGTATTGCGCATATTTTGGAAAAAAAATTGGCAGAAACATGGCAAATTTTGGCGCTGACCTTTACAAATAAGGCCGCAAACGAAATAAAAGATAGATTGGAAAATATGGGATTCCCCATAAAAAATGTAAATTGGGCGGGGACATTTCATTCAATTTGTCTGAAAATACTGCGGCGTAATACTGCGGCGGCGGGTCTGCGTGAAAACTTTTTGGTTTTCGGCGAAGAAGACCAAAAAACAATTATGAAAAAAGCGATAGAGTTATTGAAATTGGATGTAAAAATGTATCAGCCCGCCGAATGGGTAGAAAAAATATCGCGAATAAAAGACGATGGTTTGGAATTAAAAATAGACGGGATAACAAAGAAAATTTTTGATGAATATAATGCGGAACTGGCGCGGGCGGGCGGTGTTGATTTTGGTGATTTAATTTTGCGTGTTTTAATGTTATTTAATACCAATAAAGAAATTTTGGAAAAATATAAACGACAATTTCGTTATATCTTGGTGGATGAGTTCCAGGATACAAACAACGCGCAAATGCAGTTGTTAAAATTTTTATCCGACACACCGCAAAAAAATATCTGTTGTGTTGGGGACGACGACCAGAGTATTTATGCCTGGCGCGGGGCAAAAATAAAAAATATATTGGAATTTGATAAAACTTTTAGTGGCGCAAAAATTATTCGCCTGGAAAAAAATTATCGCAGCACGGCAATGATTTTGGGCGCGGCAAATTCACTGATTAAACATAATCGCGGGCGTTTGGGCAAGGATTTAATTACAGACCTGGGGGTTGGAAATCCAGTGCGTATTTTTACCTTTCCGACAGACAGGGACGAAGCGCGCTTTATCGCAAGCGCAATAAATAATTCACGCGATTTTGCAAACTCTGCAATTTTAATTCGTTCGGGAAATTTGTCGCGTTTGTTCGAAGAAGAATTTAATAAATTAAATATCCCGTTTCGTTTAATTGGGGCGATGAAGTTTTATGAGAGAATGGAAATTCGCGATGTAATTGCGTATATCAGGTTGCTGGTTTATAATTTTGATAATCTTGCTTTTGAACGTGTTATTGGAAAACCGCGTCGTGGATTTGGTTCAGTTGCGATAAAAAAAATTCAGGCGTATGGGGGAAATTTAATGTCTGCGTTTAGCAAAATGCCATTGCGGGGCAAGGCGGGCGATGCGCGTGATAAATTTATATCTGCGTTTGATTTTGATTGGGCTGCGTTAAAGCCGGTGGATGCCGTGATGCGACTTTTGGAAAAATCTGGATATTTACAAATGTGGCGGGACAGCAAAGACCCAATGGATTCCGAGCGTCTGAAAAATATAGATGAATTATTAAAAAATATGATTGTGAATTTTGATACCTTGCCCGAATTTTTGGAAGATGTGTCGCTGATGATAACCGATGATAAAAACAAACCGATGGGCGACGCGGTCAGTATTATGACAATTCACGCGGCAAAGGGTTTGGAATTTAATAATGTTTTTTTGCCTGCGTGGGAAACAGGGGTTTTTCCAAATCAAACCTCGTTAGACGATGGTGAATTAGAAGAAGAGCGTCGTTTGGCGTATGTTGCGATTACCCGCGCGAGAATAAATTGCATTATTACAAACGCGATGCAGCGAATGATTTATGGAAAAACAGAATATAATTCGCCCAGTGGGTTCATAGATGAAATAGATGATAAATATAAAACATTCGGCACACAAAACCAAATGTATGAAACGCCGCGGATAAATGCAGTTCCACGAAAAAAAATATCAAACGGGTTGGTTGGAAAACTGGTGCGACATAAACAAATGGGTGGCGGCGTTGTTATAGAGGATAATGGCGATATTTTGGTTGTGGCATTTCGGGCAAATGGAATTAAAAAAGTTGCGCGAAAATTTTTAGATATTGTTTGATTTTTTTCTGCTGGACATGGGCGCGTAAATTGTTCTAAACTGATTACAAAGAAAGGGAAAAGATGAGATTAAAATTCTCTGTTTTTGCGATATTTTTATGCGCTAATTCGGCGTTTGCGGCGTTGCCATCTGTTGATTTTTCGCGTGCGGTATCTGCGCGTGATATGTATGGTGCGGCGCCCAGTTCCCAACAAATTGTAAAAAAATCTGAACCAGTGCGTAATTTTGCGTCTGGTGATGTTTTAACGCCGCGACGGCCTGCGTTTGATTTATGGGCGTCGTCCGATACCCCGTTGCGTATGCCGCGCGCTGATGAAATTGTAAAACTTAGTGATGATTTTATGTTGCCAGATGAAAGTTTGGAAGCGTCACGGGTTGTTGCCAGAATCCCAGTAAAAAAAGTAAAATCTGTGCCAGTAAAAAAAGAAAATAATACAGATGAAATTTTATCTGCGTATAACGCCGGTCGTATTGCAGAACTGCAAAGGATTGCAGATAATGCGTCGCAACGCACAGAATCAAAAACGCGTAAATTGGTTGTGCCAATGGATGATACGGGTGCGGCGGTTGCAACTATACGCAGCACAAAACAAACCCCAATGACCGAGGATGAATTTGCGTATAAAAATAGCGATGATATTCCATTGACCAAGTTATCGCCATCGCAATTAAAGCGCGCGTTTAAGAAAACTTATGTTTCGGAAAATAAACATCTGTCTGCGTATCGCAGTGATGATGATTTTGATTCATTTGGAACGACTTTATCTGGGGTTACATCGGTCGCCGATTTATCCGAAGGGTCTGAAATTCGTCCCTTGGAGATAAAACTTTCGTTCATGGGCGATGATTCATCTTTGTCGCGTGATAATTATAAATTATTGTCTGAATATGCGGGGATTGTTGTCAGTAATCCAACGCGCGCGGTCCAGGTTTCAATTCCGTCCAGCGCTGCGCAAACATACGACGGACGAAAACTGGCGGCGCGGCGTCTGGCAATTGTTGAACAGGTTTTAACAGACAATGGTATTGCATCAAAACGGATTGTGCCTGTGCTGACTGACCGCGATGACGATTCTTTGGTATTGCGTGTAATATCAAATGAGGTTTATAAAACATTGACGCAAAACCGCGGTAAAAAAACGATTGCTACAAAAAGTTTATCTTGGTAATAAATTTTGGTTTTCTTTATAAAATTCTAAATTTTATTTTTCCCCCCGCTTGTCCTGTGTGTGATAAATGCATAGATTCACATGGCGCAATGTGTCCAGAATGTTGGGCGTCTTTTAATTGGATTGCGAATCCAAAATGCAGTGTTTGTGGTTATCCTTTCCCGGCAGATTTAGATTTAGGTGCGCGTCCATTGTGTCCGATATGCGCGGCGGGAAAAAATGAACTGGATTGGATTCGCGCGGCGTGTGTTTATGATGAGACATCAAAAAATATAATGTTGCCGTTTAAGCATGCAGGTCAAATAAAATATAAAAAACTGATGGCGCGTGCAATGATGATAAATTTACGCGAATTGGAAACAATACCCGATATTATTATGCCTGTGCCATTGGCGCGTCGGCGATTATGGTATCGTGGATATAACCAGGCATCGTTGTTGGCGCGTGAAATTGCGGCAAAATTAAAAATTAAAATAGATTATGATTCTGTGCGCAGAAAATATAGACCCGATATGGGGTATAAAAACGCGCGTCAGCGCGCAGAAAATATTCGCGGTGTGTTCCATATCAAAAATAACAAAAACATCGCTGGTAAAACGATTTTATTGGTTGATGATGTTATGACAACTGGCGCGACATTTATGGAATTAAATCGCGTGCTGAAACGCGCGGGCGCGGTGGCTGTTTATGGGGTGGTGTTTTGCCGTGTTATTCGCGCGATATAGAAAATTCGCAACCACAATAATTTTGACGATAAAAATTAGATTCTTTATTTGTCTTTGCGCGCAAACTTTCGTCCCATTTAACGGGCAGATATTTTATCTTGGTTAAAACGCTGGCTGCGGCGGTATCAACCTGGTTTTGCGATTTATGTCGCGATACACCAAATACAGAAGCAATATGGGTATATCCATTTTCCAAGGCGAACTTTTGTGCGCGGAAAAAACGAAACGCGAAACATTTTTCGCAACGCGCGCCGCGTTCCGGCGCGGATTCGTGCCCACGCACCACACACAACCAATCGTCGTGATTGTATTCCAAGATATGATATTTTGCGCCGACTGATTCACAAAACTTTATTTGTTCGTCTAATCTCTTTTTATATTCATCTTCTGGATAGATATTTGGATTATAAAACAGCACAATAAAATCAACGCCCTGCTCTTTCAGTTCCGTAATCGCGCCCGCGCTGCAAGGGGCACAGCAAGACATTAAACAAATTCGTTTATTTTCTGACATATTTTTCTGTCATTTCGGTAATTTGTTCATCGGTGATGCGCGAAAATAAATTTTCTGGTGTTTGGAATGTTGTTCCTGATTTTATTCTGTGCTGGAATTTTTCAGGCCAGTCATTTATATCGCAACGACCTGGGAAAATTTGCGACATTTTTGCGACAGCGTGCGGGATAAATATCCCCGAAATCAAAGCATAGAAATCTATCAATTGGAAACATTCATTTAACACCGCGCCCGCCGCCACAGGGTCGGTTTTAACCAAAGCCCATGGTTCCATTTTCGTAAAGTATTCATTTCCCGCAGACCAAATTAAACGCAGCGATTCCACCGCGCGGCGAAATTCACATTTTTCCAATGCATCGGTCAATTTTTTTAATTCTGAATTTATTGTGTCGTGTAATTCGGTTTTTTCCGGTGTATCACCACCTGCATTTGGCACAGAATTTCCAAAATTTTTTTCTGTAATTTTGCAAACACGTGAAACAAAATTTCCCAAAATTCCATTCAGGTCTTTATTTACAATATCTGCAAAACGTTGGAGTGTAAAATCAGTGTCATCTGTTTCTGGTGCAGATGCTAACAATGCATACCGCCAACAATCAGACGGAGCATAATTTAACGCGTCTGCCAAAAATATCCCATTACCAGTTGATTTTGATATTTTCGCACCCTCGAAATTCAGGAAGTTTAATCCCTTTAATAAATCAACGCGTTTCCAGTTGTCGCCCGTGGCTGTTTCCTGGGCAGGGAAATAAACGCTGTGGAATTTCAGATTATCTTTTCCCATAAATTGCGCATAGAAAACATTGGTTTGCTCGCTTGGTTGCCACCAATCGCGCCAATTTTTATTCGCTGCCGCAGATATTGAGACATATCCCCATGGCGCATCAAACCAAACATAGAAAACTTTATCTTCGTATCCAGGCTTATTTACCGGCACACCCCACGGCAAATCACGGGTTATTGAAATATCGTGCAGACCCTCGGCCGCCCAACCATTCGCCACGGCATACGCGCTGTGCGACCAATTTACAGATGTTTGTTTCAACCAGTCGCGCCAATTTTTAACAACATTTTCATCGGACAGACGAAAAAATAAATTTTTTGTTTCACGCATTTCAATGTTATGAGAGCCAGATATAACAGAATAAGGCGATTTTAATTCAGATACTTCGTATGTTGCGCCGCATATATCGCATTGGTCGCCACGCGCATGTTCATACCCGCATTTTGGACAAATCCCTTCTATTTGGCGGTCGGCCAAAAACATTTTATCATCAACGGAATATGGTTGCAGTGTTGCCCTTTCATAAATTAAACCTTTTTTATCCAATCCAGTAAAAACACTTTGCACAATTTCGTTATGTAATTCTGTATGCGTGCGCCCATATAAATCAAATGATAAATCAAAAGATTTTATAGCACATAATTGTTTTTCATACCACCCTTGCGTGTATTCAGAGATTGAAATACCTTCTTTTTGTGCGCCTACAATTGACGGGGTGCCATTTTCATCTGCGCCACAAACAAATAAAACATCGCGTCCGCACATACGGCAAAAGCGCGCATAAACATCAGATGGCAATAAACAGCCAATTAAATGACCAATATGCAGTTCCCCGTTGACATAGGGCAGCGCAGATGTAATCAGATATTTTTTTTGCATTGTTTTATTCCTTTTGTTTATAAAAATAGACGCCACGGGCGTCTATTAAATTCCCGCATATGTTTTGATAAAAATTATAACATTCGTTTCATTATTTTTTGTAAATATATTGTCTATCGCACGTATAACTTTGTCCGCCAAGATACTCAAAAATTCAACACTCACTTTGCTTGCTTGAATTTTTGGCCTGCCACCCGAAGTTTTAACAAAGGGTGGTGGGTGATAATGGACTCGAACCATCGACCTTTACGATGTCAACGTAACGCTCTAACCAACTGAGCTAATCACCCGAAACCGACAGCGTGCTTATTTTATACGCGAAAACCCCAAAAGTCAAATTTTTTTCGCATTACGCAATTTTTTATCCAGACATTTTAATCCGCATGACAGGCCGTCCCCAGATAATTCAATTGCTTTTTTATACGCTGAAA
Organism: Rickettsiales bacterium; assembly: GCA_031262525.1. GTDB lineage: Bacteria > Pseudomonadota > Alphaproteobacteria > Rs-D84 > Rs-D84 > JAISHM01. Next base: position 33,080 of record JAISHM010000017.1, read on the forward strand.
TTGCCCCTTCTCGGTTTTTGTATTCCATTCGCACATCCCCCAAATGCTGAAATATTCTGGAATTTCCAATCGTTATTGCGCCGACCCGTTCCAGAATATCTGACGCCGCCATTACACCTTCGCGTTTCCATGTTGCCATCGCCATGGTATCCCATGCCGCAACATCAGACGGATTTTCTTTTATTGCGACCATCGCATAACTATACGCGTTATCCAATTTTTTACTTGATGACACCCATAAATGTGCAATATCCAGCATTATTCCGATATCTTCAGGCATCAAATCACCTGCTTTTAATAAATCGCTCTCTGCGGCGTTAAAATCACCAGTATGTGTATATATTCGCGCCCGTTGTTGCAGTAAATATGCACGGATTTTATTCGGTATCGCGCCCGCCCCCAGCGTGTTATTTAATGCTTTTAATGCGTCCCTGCCCTGCCCTAATTGTAAATCTGTATCAACCAGTCTGCTTAGCGCCGGCATAAACATCGGACTTTTATCCAAAAGTTTTTTTATTTTGCGAATTTTTGCATGTCCATTTTGTTCGGCTTCGGCATATTTTAATTGCACAAACGGGTAATACGGGCTGGTCCGCGAAATTTTATCAAAATAAGGACGATAATCTGTGGCCCCAGATGTGTAAAAGTAAGAACCTGTGTAATAATTCAACGCGTCAGAATTTGCACTATATGTCGCATCTGCCAGCCGCAATAAGAGTAAGCCCGCCCCCGTGCGCGACATCAGTGGCGAATGCGAGATATTTTGTATAATTGAAAATGCCAAAGCCTTCTTTTTTCCAAAATAATCACCTGTTCCAGCGTCATTATAATTTGCCAAAAATGCGCCACCTGGTGTATTGGTAAAATCGCGTCTCAGGTCATCTGCCGCATCTTGAAAGTTATTTTGTGTATAAAAAGACATTAAATATAAATAATCATTCAGATTAAAAAAATCCAGCGGCACCTTGTCAAATTGAACCTTGGCCTTGGCCGCGCGTCCTGTTTCGGCATAAATCATACCGCGTGCAAATAATTTCCAACTATCTGATACAGGCATAGTTTCAATATATTTTAACGCATAAGATTCTTTTTTTATTCCAACAGATGACCATATTCGCAAGGGGGATAAAATCAAAGATTTCTCATTTCCAACGATTTTATAAATCCCGCGCCAATCATCTTTTGTTAGTAAATAAGAAATATATGTCGCGCGACCAGCCACAGACACATCGCCAGATAACGATTTCGCAGAATCATCAAATGTCCCAGATAAAAATTTACTGATAGCGACATCATTCGCCACGGATTTTTCAGTGATATTTTGTAATTTTTCAGAAAATTTTATTACACTTTCATAATCATCAACCCATGTCGCGTGTCGCATTGCCAGATAATCGCCAAATGGTGTGTCAGAATAAACAAAGTCGGTTTGCGGACGCGCACCATTAAATTTTTCCCATAAAATTCCACCCATCCAAACGACAGACGCACCCAAAATAATACTGATAACAATTGGTGATAAAATTTTGTTTTTTATATTTTTCATTGTATAATTACTTTATGAAATACGACAAAAAAATTCAAGAACAATTTAATATTTTTTCGCAAATGTTGCGTAATTGGTCATTGCGTTATAATCTGGTGGCGCGCACAACATTAAATGATATTGAAATACGACATATAACCGACAGCGCGCAACTGGCGGATTTTCTGCCCCACGACAAGCAAATTATTGACCTGGGCAGTGGCGCGGGATTTCCAGCGGTTGTTTTGGCAATAATGGGATTTAATGTGATTGCGATTGAATCGGTTGGAAAAAAAATAAATTTTTTATCTGCGGTAAAAACAGAATTAAAATTGGATAATTTGGTTGTTATAAATGACAGAATTGAAAATTATTTGCGTGCGACAAAATCAAGAAATATAATTTTTACGGCGCGCGCATTTGCAAATTTAACAAAAATTTTTGATTTAACGAAAAATGTTCGCGGTGCGGGATATGCATTATTAAAGGGACGCAGTGTGATGGACGAAATATCTGACGCCCAAACAAAATATAAGTTTAATTATAAATTGACTCCGTCAATTACGGGCGACGGATTTATTTTAACAATTCCGAGAATTGGGTAAAAAAAAATCGGCCATCGGCCGATTTTTTTTACATCGCTTGTTCTGTTTCTGGGTTTGGTTCGGTTGTTTCGGTTGGGACCTCTACAACTTCGGCCGCAACAGATTCCTCGATAACCGCTGGTGCTGGTTCTGCAACTGGTGCGGTATCTGTCGCTGGTGTATTTGTGTCAGTTGTTGGAACGCTCAGATTTTCCAATAAACCCAAAATACGTTTTTGTGTATCTGCATCATTCATTGCAGCCGCCAAAGTATTTGCCGCTTCTAAATCGCCCTTGGCCGCAGCCATATCATTTAATTGAACATGCAACGCTGCGCTTTTTTCAAAGTATGTCAGTGCGCGACGCGACATTTCAATACGAGATGAGGCATCTTCAACATTTTTAATATTGTTCGAGATATTTATAATTGCCGCCGAATAATCTTTTAATGCATCTTCGTATTTTCCGTTCGCTGTCAATGCGTCTGCGCGACCCGCCATATCTGTATCTGATACATTTTCCCCAGATTCGCCAATCGCTGCTGTGTAATCAGCAATCGCCGCATCCCAGTTTTTTAACCACAGGTTTAATTGCCCGCGTTTGGAATAAATAATTTGCAAACTTAAATTCTCCACAGGTTCTGCTTTGTATGAATCCAGTGCGCCGTCTAAATCTGCCAGTGCGCTGTCCAGTTCATCTAATTGTATTTTTAATAATGCACGGTTATACAACGCAGTTGGATTTTTTGGATTCAGACGAATTGCCATATTAAAATCTTCGGTCGCTGCGGCATAGTTTGCTGTTGCCATATATGCCTCGCCACGATAGATGTATAAAACATCAACCGATGTGTCCAGTTCAATCGCCGCGTCAATATCTGCGATTGCGCCCGCTATATCGCCATTTGCCATTTTGATTTTTCCGTTATCCAATAAAACCTGGGCATCAGCAGAAATTGTTGATGTGTCTTTGTTTTTTAATATCTCTTGTCCGCGACCCAAAATATAAAAAGAAGAGCACAGGAAAAAGAAAATAATCATCCAGTAAATATAAACCACCATACGCGATTTTTTGCGCGGTGCGTTTGTTCCAACAATCGGTGTTTGGACAATTGGTTTTGTTGTAATTGGTATTTTTTTTACAGCCTTTTTTACAACGGGCTTTGCAATTTTCTTTGCAACTTTTTTTGTTTTTTTCGGGGCCATTATTCTCTCCTTTGGCATTTATAATTACAAGATAGAAAAAATCAAAAACTATGTCAAGCGATTATTAAAATAATAATTATTTTTTGATAAAAAAAAACAGCGCATAAAAATGCGCCATTTTTTATTTATATATTTTTATTTATTTTGTTTTGCACCCCATGGTTTGTTTCCCATCGCTGGACACCATCATCCAATCACTCCCCTTGTTCCAAAATGCGTCACCTGTTTCAGCATGGACATAGCGCGCGCCGCTGGCTGATTCTGCCTGGGACAATTTTATTTTTTTGCCGCCAATGTTCGCCGTAATATAATCGTTATAAACATTTATTTGGATTGGTTGCGCACCACATATAATTTCGGTCGTTGAAATTGGTGGTTCGGATTTTTCACATGCGCCCAATGTTAAAATACACGCACCCACAATTAAAAGTTTTTTCATTTTTTTCTCCTTTGTTTTTTTTTAGTTATAATTTTTATTAAAAAATTCCACCTATTTCTATGTCGTTTGTTTTTGTATCGGTTATTGTTTTTTTGTTTTGTGCCGCGTTTGGTTTTTGCCCTTGCTTAAACACTTCGTTTATTGACGGCTCTCCTGCAACCGCAGTGGCACCAGTATTACGATTTACACGACGAAATTCCAGTCCATCCGGAACAGAAAAAGGCTGGTTTTTATCCCCCGATAATGCAGTTTTCATAAAGTCTGCAAATACACGCGCCGGCATACCACTGCCCGTACCGCGCCCCATTGGCTTTGGTGTGTCGTATCCCATCCAAACACCAACCACCATATTTTTGGAAAATCCCACAAACCAAACATCTTTGACATCGTTTGTTGTTCCGGTTTTTCCCGCAATTGTATGTCCGGGAACATTTGCCCCACCGCCGGTTCCGCGTTCAACCACACCCTGTAAAATAGATACGATTTGATACAAACTTTGCGGGTCGGATAAAGGCGTCCCTTGTGTTTCGTTGGTGGGCGGTGTTAAATCATTTGACCATTCTTCGTCATTGTCTGTTTTTTCGCCAGAAATTAAATTACCATATCTGTCCTGGATATAATCAACCAGTTTCGCGTCCAATTTATATCCGCCATTTATAAATGCCGCAAAGCCCAGTGATAATTTCATCAGCGTCGTTTCCCCACTGCCCAGCGCCAGTGATAAATTCATATCATTCATATTTTCTGGATAAACACCGAATCTTTGCGCCGCTGAAATTGCTTTTTCCACACCGATTTGTTCCACTAATCGCACCGCCGGCACATTTCGCGATTGTTCCAATGCCAGTCGCAATGGCACCGGTCCCATGAATTTTTTGTCGTAATTTTCAGGCTTCCACATTGTATCGTTTTCGCGCCACCCCACAATAGGTGCGTCCAGAATTAAACTGGTCGGATTCCATGTTGAACCGTCTTCCAGCGCCGCCAGATAAACAAAAGGTTTTATTGTAGAGCCAACCTGGCGATATGCCTGGGTCGCGCGATTAAAACTGCTGTCTGCAAAAGAATACCCCCCCGACATCGCTAATACGCGCCCAGTATATGGATTTATTGCAACTAATGCCCCTTGTAATTTATCCCCGGTCCGTCCCGAATTATAATTATCCAACGCTTTTTTCAGTGCCGCGTTCGCCGCGCGTTGTAGTTCTGGATTCAGTGTTGTTTTAATATACAATCCACCATTGTATAATTCTTCGCGCCCGATTTTTTGCAATAATTCACGACGCACATCTTCGGCAAAGTATTGAAAATCGTCGGCCTGTTGAGTGGTAAATTCGGTATTTATATTTAATTCTT
>JAISHM010000010.1 GCA_031262525.1 Rickettsiales bacterium
GTCGGCTGGGTAATTTCATTGAACGGGCGGCGTTATTCTATTACGGGACTTACCAAGGTTAAACCAGGTAAAGGTGGCGCATTCGTCCAGGCGGAAATGCGCGACATAGATACTGGGAATAAAAATAATGAAAGATTCCGGGCCGAGGACAAGGTTGAAAAACTGATGGTCGAAGATATCGAATGCCAATTTTTGTATGATGATGGAACAGACGGATATTTTATGAATCTGAACGATTACGAACAATTTACAATGCCATTAGATGCAATTGGGGAACAGGCGAAATTTTTGCAACCTGATATGCGGGTCAGCGCGAACTTTATCAGTGGGCAACCTGTGTCAATTACATTGCCAAAGACGATTGTTGCGGTTGTTGCGGAAACCGAACCTGCGTTAAAGGGTCAAACTGCGGCGGGCGGTGGAAAACCAGCGGTGCTGGATAATGGTGTGCGCCTGACGGTGCCAGTGTTTATAGAAGTTGGGGAAAAAATCGTAGTAAATACAGAGACATTGGAATATACAGAAAGAGCAAAGTAAAAATTATCACAATAAAAAAAACGGGGCGAACCCCGTTTTTTATTTCAAGTGTTTTACCTTTTTGGCAAAGTCAATTGTGTATTCCGTCGCCGACCAAAAACTGGACACCAACGCAATCCACAAACTGACCAAGAACAAATATGGTAATGTAATTATTCCCAATCTTATCAGCAATAACACAAACTCGCTGACTGGGCCACGAATTCCCATAACCGCGAACAACAAGAAAAATGCGCCCAATCCAAACATTTGGAAAAACGCCTTTATTTTACCCATACAAAAACGATTTTTTGGCACCGGCATTTCCATTTTTTGTGTCCCAACAAATTCGCGCAGTCCGCTGATATAAATTTCACGAACAATCAGCAGTATCGCAGGAACCAACACAAACCAAACCCGTGTAAATGGTGAAAATGTTACCAAGATTCCGCTGGACATAATCATAATAATCATTGCGACAACAACCAATAATTTATCCCCAATCTGGTCCATAACACCGCCCAACTTGCTGGATACATTATATTTACGCGCCAACATACCATCAAACAAATCAGAAAATCCCGCGATTGCAAACAATCCGAACATCCACCATTTCAGACCAAATAAAAACATTGGCAGCATCGCAATTGCAACCACAATCCGAAAGATAGTCAATCCATTTACTAATTTTTTCATTTTTTCTCCTTTTATTTCTATTAAAAAGTCTATCAAGATTTTTTATACTGGTCAATACTTTTCATTATTATTTTATCGGCCGTCTCGCGGTCGGCCCAACCAACAACACGCGACCATTTGTTCGGCTCTAAATCCTTGTAATGAGTAAAAAAGTACTCTATTTTTGCCTGCAAAATTTTTGGTAATTGCTCTATAAAATGGGTATCTGTTAAAAACGGGTCAATTTTATCCAGCGGCACACAGATTATTTTTTCGTCCCCACCGGCATTATCCTCCATCATCAGGGCACCAATTGGACGAACCTCTATCAAAACACCAGGACGCAGTTCGGCATTACAAACAACCACACAATCCAGCGGGTCGCCATCGTCCCCCAATGTTCCCGGAAAATAGCCATAGTTCGCCGGATAAGATAACGGAGTATGCAAAATCCTATCTACTTTTAACAGCCCCGTTTCTTTATCTATTTCGTATTTGACACGACCACCCTCTGGCACTTCTATCATTGCCAGCATTTTTTTTGGCGGATTTTCGCCCGGACGTAAATTTTCAATACTCATAATTATTACATCCGTATCGGCATCAAGACGAATAGAGCGTCAGGTTTCTTTTCGCGCGATTTCAAGATTGTCGGGGACAACGCATCCTGCATTTCAATTTGGAATTTGTCCCCTTCTATCTGATTCGCAATATCCAGCAAGAATTTCACATTGAACGCAATTGTGAAAGTTTCATCACCATTATATTCAATATCCATCTCTTGGGTTGCGGTCCCGGCGTCCGGACTGGACGCATTCACAACCAACTTATTCATTGAAAATTCCATACGAACCGATTTTGTTTTATCTGCACTGGCAATAGATACCAAATCCACCGCCGCAATAAATTGTTTGCGGTCAATGGTTGCAATTTTATCATTACCTTTTGGGATAACAACGCGATAGTTCGGATACTGGGCATCAACCAATTTACTGGTCAATGTCGCACTGCCCACCGTAAAGCGCGCCTTGGTATCAGATAATTCCACCATAACATCATCAACGGATGCATCCTCTAATAACTTGGATAATTCGCCAATCACGCGACGCGGCAAAATAACCGATGGCATCGCATCACTGCCGCTTGGGGCCGCAATTTCACACAACGCCAGCCGCTGGGAATCGGTTGCCACCGCGGTCAGCATTTTTGTTTTACCTTCGTCCGAAATATGAAAATAAATCCCCCCCAGATGATAACGAATATCATCGGTTGGAATCGCAAACTTTGTTTGATTTATCAAATGCGCCAAATCCCCAGTTGTCATTGAAAAACTGGTTGTTAAATTCGCATTCGCCATCATCGGAAAATTTTCCGCCGGCAATGTCGGCAAACGAAACACTGCACGCCCACTGGACACCACCAATTGGTCGCCATTTTGCTTAAACTTTAATTCCGCATCATCTGGCAATTTTCGCGCAATATCATACAACATCTGAACTGGCACTGTTATACGACCAGGCAAGGTAATATCCGCCACCACACGTTCCACCAGTTCCAAATCAACATTGGTCGCAGACAGCACTAAATCACTGGACACATCTATTTTAACATTCATTAAAATAGGCAGGGTCGCGCGCTTTTCCACAATGGATTGCATATGTCCCAAGGCCTTAATCAAAACCTGACGAAATACTGAAAATTCCATAACTAAATCCTTTTATCTTTTTAATCTTTGGGAAATTTTACACAAAACGCCGATTCGTGGCAAGGACAAAAAACAATACAACTTTCTACCTTTTTCTGATACAATTTTAACCGATAAAAAAGGATAAAAAATGTATGATAAAGATAATCTTTTTGCAAAAATGCTGCGCGGTGAAATTCCACAAAACAAAAAAATTTACGATGATGAATATGCTATGGCATTTCACGACATATCCCCAATCGCCGAAACACACGTGCTGGTCCTGCCGCGCGGTGAATATAAAAATATGATGGACTTTACATTAAACGCCCCCCCAGAATTTCAAGCGGGATATTGGCGCGCAGTCCAAAATACAATTGACATCTTGGGGCTGACCGCATATATGATGATTGCCAACACAAACACCCCTTACCAAAGTGTTTTTCATTTCCATCTGCACATCGTCAGTGGAAAATGGGATAGCGCGCGGGTATTACCTTTTCTACCGGGTCTGTCATGCAAACCAATGTCCGAATAACCCCGAACGCGCGTCAAAATAAAATCGCCCTGCCCCGCATTTGGACAACGGCGACGCCATCGGATGGCGCGGCGAACGACGCAGTAATAAAAATGCTGGCAAAGCATTTCGGTGTCCCGAAATCAAAAATCAGGATTATACGCGGCGCAACTTCTCGCGATAAAGTCATTGAAATAGACGATTAAATTTTAACGGCACTCTGCGGTCATTTGCGCAATTTCTGCGTTTAATAACAAGTCAGTCTTGCACGCCGCGTCAATTTGATTTAACCCATACAAGATTGTCGCATGATTTTTATCACCCAACGCGCGACCAATTTCCGACAGCGACATTTTCGTCCCACCGCGCAACGCCGCCATTATAATCTGACGCGCACGAACAACGCCACGTGTCCGCGAATTACCACATACCGAATCCACCGACACCCCCATCTTATCGCACATTGCGCGAATCATCATTGTTGGTGTTTTATTTTTTTGCAACACATCAGATAATAATTTTTCCGCAACCGCATCCGTAATTTTTTCGCCCATCAGTTCCGCATACGCAGACATTTTTTTTGCCGCGCCCATAACAATATGCGCGTTCGCCGGCAATTTTGTCGCAACCGATTCTGCCAGTGTATTTGACATTCCAGACCGAACCAACATTGCACGACGCGTTGATACCGATGGAGCCACCAAATCCACAGACAATCCAGACGCCAACACCGATTGAATACGCCGGTCAAAACCAGTGATTTGCGATGGCGCCGAATTTGCGGTTAAAACAATTGCTTTCTTATTTGCGATTAAATCCACTAACAATGAAATAAATTCATCTGTGCAGGCGCGTTTGCCGGCGATTGCCTGAACATCGTCCATAATAAACACATCGCAATTACGGCAAAAATCCTTGAACGCAAAAACAGATTTTTGTGTAATCGCGCGTAAAAATTCCGATACAAATCCCGCGCCTGTCATCATCAAAGTGCGCCCGCGCGCCGCGCCATTTATACACGCGCATAAATGAGATTTCCCCGATGCAGGCGCGCCATGAATAAACAATGGTGAAAAATTCGCAGATAAGTTTGCAACCTGGCGCGCAGCGGCAACCGCGAATGAGTTTTCATCCGATGTTATAAACGCAGAGAAATCCAATGATGGTGTTGTTTTTGTATCCGCAACCGGGATAAATTCGCATTTAACATTGTCATTCACAGATTGAATTTTTGCAACCGACGCGGACACAGAAATAAATAAACACAAACCAAATTCAGACGCAACCGATTCCAACACATCAGAATAAGACCGCGTAATAAAATCCGCCGAAAATTGATTTTGCGCATGGACATTCAGATTATTTTCAACCACAGAAATTTTTAATGGGGCAAACCAGGTTTCATACACATCATTCGGCAAAATTTGGCGTAAAGAATTTTTCACAGAATCCGCATTTGCAATGATTTGTTTTGAAACCGCTACCTGCATTATATGCCCCCTTTGTTTATTATAAATATCTTTCAAGATATTTAAATATTATAAATATCGTTTATTAAATCTGATATTTATACCCCTGTCTTTCGTGATTAAAATTTATCTGAAAAAAACCGAATAGCAAATTTTTTTACACAAATAATTTAATTTTTTTTTCTTGCATCCGATTCGTTTTTTATCCGCTTTTCCGCACCTTGTATAGACATTGTATATACAATAAATCTTTTATAATTTTATGTATCCGGTATCTACTTTTTTAATTTTTCCGCCCAGTTCCAGCATTATCAAATCGCGTTTTATTTCGGCGATAGATTTTTTGACAAGTCCTGTCAATACAGATTCCGATACGGGAATTATTCCCAGTTTATCCAACACATCATTTTGCGGATTTTGACAATTGGATATATTTTTGTCCCGCGCGTTATTTTTTGATTTTTTTGACCCAAAAAAATCATCTACCCCCATACAAAGTGTCGCTTGTCCTTCTTTAATCAACCGATTCGGTCCGATGCTTCGCGCATCTGATGGGTGCGACGGGATTGCGAACACTGGTCGCCCATAAGACAGCGCAAATTCTGCGGTTGCCATACTACCTGATTTTTCATCGGCCTCGCCCAGCACTAAACTTTCTGCGATTCCTGAAATCCAACGATTGCGTTGTATAAAATTACTGGGGGACGGAACACTGCCGACTGGCATTTCGCTGACGACAATTCCACGCTCTATTATATAATGATATAATTTTTCATTTTCAAGTGGCCAAATATAATCGACGCCGCCGCCCAGAACAGCAATTGTTTGGGTATTTCCCCCTGCGCGCAATGCGCCCATCGCGGCAGCGGTGTCTGTCCCCATTGCCATACCACTGACCACAGCATAATTATTTTCTGCGAATGCGCACGCCATATCCGATATAAATTTCATACCTGCCGCTGTGGCGTTGCGCGTCCCAACCATACCGATTGCAGGCTTTTGCAAAGTATCTGTGTTTCCACGCACAGACAATACAGGGGGATGATTTTTTATTTCCAATAATTTTTGTGGATAGCGCGGGTCATCATCACAAATATATTCAATTCCTAACTTTGCGGCGGCGTCCATTTCACGCAAAACCGAATCAGAATGTTTTTGGTCCGACTTTAACGATTCGGCGGCGGCGACTGGTGACCCGAATTTTTTAATCAGTCCCTGGTATTTAACGGGCCCTATGCCCGATGTTCGTAAGATTAAAAGTTTATGGAATAATTCAGACATAACACAATAATGATACACCAACCAGAATCACCCCAATAATAAATAAACCAATCGCCAACTTTCTTACATTTTTAATTTTTGATTCTGTGCCATTTAATAAACGGCGAATGTTTTCGCGATGCTGGAACAAGCAAACAGCAGCGGCGGCAGAAACAATTGCGCCAATCGCTGGGGAAATTGCGAATCCCAAAAATCCCATTACAAAGAAACATACGATTGCGCCCAAACTGGAATATCCAGTTATTGTTGCAACAATCAACCACTCTATACCGCTGACCATAAAAATAAATGGATTTATCAT
>JAISHM010000001.1 GCA_031262525.1 Rickettsiales bacterium
TCCGTCCCGCACACCTTCGGTTTTCAACCTCGGCTCGCCGCGATAAAATCGCGGGCGCGACGGGCGAACCAATACCAACGGAGTCAGAGTCCGTTGTTCTACCATTAAACTATGCCCCACAGACTTTACCGATTATAAACATATAATTTATTTTTTCAAGAATAAAATTGTTGTCCTTTATAAAGGACAACCTATCCCCGCCCCCACGGGGCGGGGGTTTTATACCGAGTGTATAAGAATACTAGGGGCGAAACGAACCGCAAGCAGGCATCCACAGACACTCTCAAAAAATAAATTTATGTGAGATGATTGCGCCGCGGTTTGATTTGCGAAGTGTATAAGAATACTAGGGGCGAAACGAACCGCAAGCAGATACCCACAGACACTCTCAAAAAATAAATTTATGTGAGATGATTGCGCCGCGGTTTGATTTGCGAAGTGTATAAGAATACTAGGGGCGAAACGAACCGCAAGCAGATACCCACAGAAATTTATTTTTTAGAAGCCTTTTGGTGTTTTCATCTTAAACTTTGCGATGCGTTTATTCAGTGCGCTGATTACATCATCTGTAATATCCAGATTTTTCACATCGTTGCCAATCCGCGCAAAGCGTCCGTCAATCACCAATGATAAATTTTTCTTTTCAATAATCCGTTCAATAATTGGGTCCAGATTTGAAGATTGAATTTGATTTAATGCGTCTTGGAACGATGCCTCTATCGCGCCCGCGCGTGTTGTTAAATCCTGTTGCAATTTTGCAACCTTTTGTTGATATTCAATCGCGCGGCGTTGCAACGCTTCACGTGATAAAACATCTTGGGACTTTTCAATTTCAACTTTTTCTTTTTCCAATTCTTTTTGACGACGCGTCAATTCATCACGCAATTTAGTTTCATACGAATCGCGTTGTTTCCGCAAATCAGTCAAAACCTTTGATTCAGACTGAATTTTATCCATTCGCACGACCGCGATATTCAAATCAGATGCCCGCGCAGCATCAGCCGTAACATCAGATACAGCCGCCCCCACAGATGTGTATCCGCCCTGCATCGCGCTGATTCCCCAGAATCCTAATGCTGCCACCACAACCACAATCGCCGCAACAATTCCAATTTTTTTATAGTTGCGCAATGCCGTTGGCAACACTGATTTATTTATTTTTTTATTTACCATTTCTTTCTCCTTTTATTTATATGTAATAATTATATGTCCAAACCCAAACCAAAATCAAGCGATTATTTCACAGGCGAAATTCTGATTTCAATCCGCCTGTTCATTCGTCGCCCATTATCGTCCTGGGCGGCAATAGGTCGCGCCGCGCCGCGCCCATTTATAAACAAACGCGTGGGACTTATTTTCTCGCCAACAAAAAATACCGCAACCCTTTTTGCCATATCCAATGACAAGGCCGCCGCCGCCGCTTTATCACGCATTGCATCGGTATAACCAGTAATTTCAACCCAGGTCGTATTATATTTTTTCAGAACATCTGCAACCCGCCTTAAAATTCGCGCACCACTATCCGATATTTCCGGCGCGTCCGAATACATAAAAGTATCACGCGTTATCAGTAAAACCACATCTGTGCCGACGCGACCCGTCTGGACCCCGGGCGACAACAAAGAATCATACAATTCGCGTTCCAGATTTATTGCAAATTGCATCTCGTTTGGATTTACATCTGATGGCGATGGTGCCCGCCCATATTCATTGGATTGAAAATTTGACAATTTGCCCCCTGCCCCCAGATACACTGGTCGCTTTGCAACCTTCATTGTATCGGTCATTTCGGAATAAGTCGCGCCATTCAATATAAAATCCCATTGTGTCATCGGCGGAGATTTATACGCCGCGCACGCGCATAAAAAAAACAATAAAAAAAGTCTTCCAAAAAATTTCATATCAAAAAAATTATTCCACCCAAATTTCAATTTGGTTTGTTTCCAACTTTTTACAATATGTCGCGGCCGATTCACTAAATCCATTTACACTGACATTTCTGGCCCAGTCCAATTTAATTGTCGCCAACCATGCGCAATCATCAAACCCAACCCCGTCCAATAACATTACAAAGCCAGACGCATCCGTCGGATTTACCACCACCGAAAATTCAACATTCGGCAAAGGCGATTTATCATTTTTTATCGCGCCTGCGTCAATTAAATACTGGGTTGATATTCCGGTATAATCCCGTTTTGCCGCAAATAAAGTCCGTGCATTTTCAGCGGTTTCTTTTAATTGTTCCTGGGCGACTATACGCGCCTGACGCGTGCGAACCGAATTATATAAAACAATCGCGCCCGCTGTCATAATCCCTGCAATCGCCAAAACCCCCAGCATTTCTATTAGGGAACGCCCACTTTGTTCATTTTTCATATTCAATCCTTTCTATTTTGTTCCGATTATTTCCGCACCCGCAAACAGGTCCAGCGCATTCGCAACCATCGGGTCAGATTCAATTTCCAAGCGTTGGATTTCACCCAATGTCTGGTGTGGTGCGGCGTCTTCTGGGTGTTCCAATTTTTCCAAGACCCATTCAACCCCTGTTTTTTCCAATAAAAATTTTTGTAGTTTTGGAACGAATGTTTTATCATCGCGTCGGTCATAAAATTTTATATTTCCGATTGCGAAATTAACGACTTCTATATTATTATTCCACTCTGCCATCAGCAATAATTCTTTTGCGTCATTCAGTGCGTCCGCCAATTCTGTTGGACTGGAAATAGTAATTGTTGTTTTTGGTGTTTCTGTTTTTATCGACGCTGCGACAACAGGGGTTTCTTTTTTCACAGGCGCGGGCGCTGTCTTTAATTCCGAAATTGGCGGTATATCTGCAACATACATCAGGCGCACTATCAACATATCAAAACTTTGTTTTTGATTCCCAGCCGCCTGCATTTCTGAAACGGACGCCACCATAACCTGCCATATTCTGGACAAGGTATTCAGCGATACATTTTCAATAATTTCTTTGATTTGATTTTTTTGGTCTGCGGTGTATGGAATCGCATCGGTATCCGGCATTTTCAACGCGGAATGCATACGCGTTGCCCAGTGCGTCCATTCCATCATATCATTTAATAACATCCCCAGGTCCGCACCGCCTGTATATAATTCATCAACACGCGCCATTGCCGCCGCTGTATCGCCCGACAATAGTATTTTCATAAATTCAATAACCGCGCCGCGGTCTGCGCGTTTTAACATTTCCAAGACCGACACTTCATCAACATTGCCGCCAGTTTGCGCAATTGCCTGGTCCAATAAACTTAAACCATCACGAACCGAACCATCGGCAGCGCGTGCAATCAATTCATTCGCGGCATCGGACAGATGAACATTTTCTTGCCCCGCAATCCAATCAAAATGTTTTTTTAATATCTCCACAGGAATACGTACCAGGTCAAACCGCTGGCACCGCGATAAAATAGTAATTGGAACTTTGCGAATTTCTGTTGTCGCCAAAATAAAAATCAAATGAGATGGGGGCTCTTCCAGTGTTTTCAGCAACGCATTAAATGCGCTGTTGGATAGCATATGCACCTCGTCAATAATATAAACTTTATAGCGTCCATTTGTTGGGCGATATTGCGCAGACTCCAACAGGTCGCGCATATTATCAACCCCAGTATGCGATGCCGCGTCAATTTCAATAACATCTATGTGTTGTCCCGATGCAATTGCGCGACAATTTTCACATTCTCCACATGGCGATGCGGTCGCCGCATCACCCGACAAACAATTTAACGCCTTGGCCATAATACGCGCGGTGCTGGTCTTACCCGTTCCACGAATTCCCGTTAAAATATAAGCGTGTGCAATACGCCCTGTATTTATTGCGGTGGTCAGTGTTTTTACCAGCACATCTTGCCCGATTAAAGAATTGAAATTTTGACTGCGATATTTTCGCGCCAGAACTGCGTATGCTTCACTCATTTATTGTGTCCTTGCTTTCTTTGTAAAAGCATAACACACGAATGATCTTTTTCAAGAAAATTTATTCGGCTGTTTGCGCAGAGATAGAATGACAAGTCCCACTGGATGAATCATATGTTTGACCAGACGCGCAGCCACAACCAATAATTGGACAACGCGAATTTACTCCTGTGCATTCTGCTTGGAACGATGTTCCGGTTGGGCATTGCTGACACGCGCCACTATACACGCCATAGCCCGATTGACATACACATCTTTCATTGACATAGACATTGGTCGCGGTACCACCAATCGGATACATTACGCCCGCGCCCGCGCCCGATACACTTGGCATCCATGTTGAATAATCAGGACACAACATAGACTGATAGAAAATATCTGAAATACTTTCAATACAGGTATTTGTATCACCCTCTGGACAGGCGTCCGCATCACTGGCGAACACGGCGTATGCACAGGTCAGCGCAACATTACGACACGCACCCTTTAACACTGCATAAACATTATTCGCATTTGCATTTGATGACCAGGCATTTATTTGGGTCACCTGTTTAGAATAACAGGTCGCAATATCCGCCATACAATTAGACGCATAATCAGAAATAATTTTTTCTTGGGCCGAACGGATATTGGTCATTGCGCGACTGACATAGCCAACAACGATTGAATTTGCAGGTTCATATTTTCCGCGCGTATCACGGGTAAATGCCTGACACTTATCCAGCACAGGCCGACACAGCCCCGATGTTACAGCACTATCCATTCCGATTTTTCCCAACAGATATTTTACCAAACACTTACCATCGTTATTTGTGGTATCGCACGATTGCATTCCAGACATTCCCCACGCACCACTGATAAACGATTTATCTATGGCAGAATTGTCATAGCCCGCCATCATATCACGAATTTTGGAAATATCCTGCCCCAGAACAACACCACCATTTTCGTCTATGTATTTTTTTGTTGGGTCCAGACATTTTGTATATGACGAACCACAAACCATATCGTCCTTCATACAGGTTTCCAATGCGCCGATGCAACCGCGTGCATCGTATTCATTTTTATTTTGCAAAACGGACAAGCGCGCCTTTTGCAACATATTTGTTGCGCTGCGCACATTAGATTTAAGCGTATCATTCATCTTGTTCAAACCCTGTTCGTATGTGATACAATCTTTATCAACCTCTATGTCATAGCGCGCGGTAATCTGGGCGGTGTTTGCGCCCTGATTTTTACAACTGGTTAAAATAGGTTGGCAACGCTTTTGCGCAGAATTGTATAAATCTGTGCCACGCAATCCCGAAAAAGAAGTCGCAGTCCCCGTATCGGTTAAATTAAACATATCTGCAACATCGGCGGTCCCATCAAAAGTTATATCCACATCCAGCAAGCCAGAACCGACGGACGAACTGGACGCAGATGCGACATCTGGTGTGCGAATTAAACTTTCAATTTGTTCCAGCATATTACGAGATTCAGTGTTATCGGTAACAGTGCTTAACGCTTGTTCTGCCTCGGTTTCGGTCATAATAGAGCGAATTTCGTCCGCAGACAATCCGACATAACGAATCCGTTGCGCAACATCATTTAATTGCGTATTTGCGTCCTTTACCGCGCTTTCCACACGGGCATAAGATTCCAAGTGGGATGAACATGCACAGCGTTTTTGATTTGCGTCAATAACCGCGCAAAACTGGTCCATACAATCGGTGTATTGTGTCATACAGGTGTCGTTTATCGCGGCGGCGTCTGTTAAACTGGCTGTTGCGGTGGCGGCGTCAGTCGTTGCGGCGCGATTTGCAATACCGCGCGTTGCGGTGCTGGTCCGCGCATTTGTTTGCGTATCAACCGACATAGTCGGACGAACGGAAACATTTTTTGCACGCGATGTTGTGTTCGTATTTTCGGTCCGTGCAGCGCGCGCACCAACATTTCGTGGCGACGCGGAAGGATTGCGAACATTTTGATTTGATTGTTCGGTCGCCGCGCGATTTACATTTGCAACGCGCGCCGAATTATTACGACCCGCATTATTACTTTCGGAACTTTCCACACGTGCATCACGCGACACAGCGCGTGGCGTAGATGCGGCAAAAACGCCATTCACAGCGAACAGCGAACAAACAAAAAGTAAAAATACTTTTTTCATTACGAATAATTATATCACAAAAAACTATAAATTATAAACGATAAATTTAACATCAAAGATACGATAAAAAACCTAATTAAAAACAAATAAAAATATGATAAAATAAAGAAAAATAAACCTAAGGATAAAAAATGTCAGAAACAAAAAAAACGGAAAAAACAAACGCACCAGAAATTATAATTTTTTATAGTCCAACCTGTCCGTATTGTCATCGGGCTTTGGAATTTTTGGGCGAACATTTGCCGGATATTTCCGCAGAACTGATAGAGGTTGGCGGAGACCCAGAAAATCATCGCCGATTTTTAACAGCCTTGGAAACATTTGGATTGGAATCGCGGGGGATACCGCTAATTATCGTTGGGAATAAAGTATTCCAGGGCTTTGACATTGAAACTGGGGAAAAAATTATCACAGCGGTAAAAAAGAAATAACCCATCATTATACCAGCAAACGCCGGTATCAAGGGGTATAAAATTATGAAATCCGGTGGTTATGTTTATATTTTAACTAACAAAAAAAATAGGACTTTGTATATTGGCTCTACCACCGATTTAATTCAACGCGTATGGCAACATAAAAACAAGAAATTTCCAGGTTTTACCGCGAGATATAATGTTGATAAACTGATGTATTATGAATGGCACGATTCTTTATTTTATATGGTCGCGCGCGAACGCGCCATAAAAGAATGGAAACGTTATTGGAAAATAAAACTGATAGAAGAAAAAAATCCAGAATGGAATGATTTATATAATGATGTTTTGTCATTAAATGGGTTTGAAACTATTTAATACTTCTGGATACCGGCGTTCGCCGGTATGACGATTGAAAATTTAACTATTTGATACCATAATAAAAAACAATCCGACAGACAAGCTCTCCGCCGTCACCCCGTCGGACGACGGGGTCCAGTAGTTTTAATCTTTTTTCTAGCCGTCACCCCGGCGGTCGCCGGTATGACGATGGCTGTGGTTCGGTATTTTTTGTGTATGGGAATGACAAATTATTTTCTTACCCACCACAGGGCGGGGAATTTGCGTCGGCGTTTATTTATCGTTTAGTTTTATACTCGGTATAAAACTCCCCGCCCGAACTCGGTCTAAATTCCCCGCCCCATGGGGCGGGGTGCGGACGAAGTCCGCGGGGCGGGGGAATCAGAACAAGATAAAAGTAAGTTTGTCCTTTATAAAGGACAACAATAAAAAAAAATCCTGGATATACCAGCAATCATTCCACAGAAATTTATTTAAAAAAAAACGGGGCGAACGCCCCGTTTTTTATAAACCACACATTTATTATTCTGCAACTTGCTGACAGACAAATTTCTTTGGGTCTGTCAAAGAGCGAACCAAGATATTTGGCGCCACACAATCTTCTGCAGTAAATGTAACACCCGCGACCGCATCATACACTGCATCAGATGACACCGCGCGTTTGTCACCATTTGTTACCGCATCTGTGGTCAGTGTCCCGATTGTTGTCGCATTACCCAACGCCGCTGCTTGCAATGCGGTATCCGCCAACGCACCCTGCGCCGATGTTGCGTATGCAGTTGATGCAGTAAATGCCGCGCTACCCAATCCTGCGACAGAAACATCGGTCCCATCAACCTTAATAGAGCCATTCGCTGTACCAGTTACGATTGTCTGAACCGCGCTGTCTGCCTTATCCAAACTTGCGTTGATTGTTGTATTCAGGTCCGCTTCGGCGATTGTGCCGTCGGTAATCAGCGCAGATGTAACCGCGTCTTCTGATGCCAATGCACCTAAATCACCGATATTTCCAACGATTTCAGCAATCGCGCCGGTCAATGTGGTCGCAGTTGTCCCCATTGCAGCCTCACCAATTTTTGCCGCCGCATTATCAGCCTTGGTTCCCTGCACCGCTGTTGCGTATGCAGTTGAAGAGGTAAATGCTGCGGTGCCCAATGTTCCACCATCAACTAAATTACCAGATGCATCCAAAGTTGCAACATTACCCGCAACCGCTGGCACTGCCTTAGACGCCTTACCATCCATTACAGATGACAAAGTAGCAGCCCCATCATATATTTTATCAAGCAAAGGATTTCCCGCGTTGATTGTATTTTCCTTGCCTGTGATATCTGACGCTTGCAATGCGGTATCCGCTTTACCCAAAGATGTTTGAACATCCGATGCCAATTTTGCCTTGGTCACATTCGCATCCAGGATTTTTGCCGTGACGATACTATTCGCGGCAATATCATCCGTCATAATAAGGTCTTTTAATGCCAAATCACCCAAGTCTGCTGTATTCGCTTTTTTACCCATTGCAGCCGACAAAGTATCCGTCGCGTCATACATTTTGCCTGATAAATTATTTGTTGCGTTGATTGTATTTTCCTTGCCTGTGATATCTGACGCTTGCAATGCTGTATCCGCTTTACCCAAAGATGCCACAACACTTGCCGCTAAATCCGCTGTTGTAATAGACGCATCTGTGATTGTTCCACCTTCGCCACCAGACACCACATCTAATACCGCCAAATCCCCCAAATCCGCCGTATTCGCCTTACCCGCGATATCTGCAGATGTTAAACCATCGGTAATACCATATCCCGCCAAGGTTGTCGCTTTTGCCGCGTATGTTGATGCTGCATGGGTTTGTGTTTCCATATCGCTAATAGCCGCTGGTTGAACCGCAGTAGCCGCCAACGCACCCTGCGCCGCTGTTGCGTATGCGCCCGAGTCTGTATATGCCGCGCTGCCCAATCCCTTGACATCAACCTGGGTTGTTGTTCCATCAACTGTTATAGCAACCTGACCATTTGCCGCACCTGTTGTTGCGCTGACCGCTTGGACACCGGTATCTATATCACCAATAGCCGTATCCAATAAATTGATAGCCGCTGTGATATTTGTTGCCGCCGCTGCCGCACCTGTAAATTGCAGGTCGCCGTCCGCCGACTTACGATGTGTCTGTTCAGAACCAACCTGTGCATTTATTTTGGAATCAACATATTTTTTTGATGCCAAAATTTTATTGTCGGTCGCGGTAACTGTTAAATCAGTAACCGTGCCCACTGTTCCAACCGCGTGTGCAGCGTTGCCCAACGCGCCAACCGCGAATAATGCAACGAATGATGTTATTACTATTTTTTTCATTTTTCCCTCCTGTGGGCTTTTTGTTTTGTTTTATTTTATCATATTTTGACCCCTAAAAAAAATGTTTTTTCATAGGGAATCTAATTTTTTTACCCTGCGACTGGCAACCATTCCCATGAATCGCCCCCCGTGCTGGACAAGACGCAATTCAGCACCCCGCCCGTAAAACAAGATGATGGTGGTGTTGGCAGATTTGCATCTGTTCCCGCCGGTCCCTGTGGTCCGGTCGCACCTGTTGCGCCAGTGTCACCCTTTGGTCCGGTCGCGCCAGTTTCACCCTGAATACCTTGGATACCCTGCTCACCTTGTAATCCTTGCAAACCTTGTGGGCCGGTTGCACCCGTTGCGCCAGTGTCGCCCTTTAATGATGCAATCCATTCGGGCAATGTCCCTGAAAATCCGGATAATTCGTATGCTGACAGCCCCGCCGCGCCGGTATCGCCTTTGACACCCTGGGCACCAGTGTCGCCTTTTAATGATGCAATCCATTCTTCCACGGAACCTGTATAGCCAGACAATTCATACGCGCTCTTTCCATCTGCGCCCGCCGCGCCAGCCACCCCTTGGATACCTTGTAAACCCTGTTCGCCCTGGGGTCCTGTTGCACCTGTTGCGCCAGTGTCGCCCTTTGGACCCGCCGCACCTGTTTCACCCTGGATACCTTGGATACCCTGCGGACCCTGTGGCCCTGTTTCACCCTGAATACCCTGAACACCCTGGGCACCAATCAAAGATTCAAGCCATTCTTCAACTTCGCCAGTATATCCGTTTGCTTGTGCTAACTCAAACGCAGAAAGTCCAACGCCAGTATCTCCCTTTGGCCCTGTTGCACCTGTCGCGCCTGTATCACCCTTTGGACCCGCTACACCCTGGATACCTTGTTCTCCTTGTGGTCCGGTCGCACCAATTAAACCTTGGGGTCCTTGTGGTCCGGTTTCACCCTGGATACCTTGTAATCCTTGTTCGCCTTGCAGTCCTTGTAATCCTTGTGGCCCAGTCGCACCTGTTGCGCCTGTATCACCCTTTGGACCCGCCGCACCTGTTTCACCCTGGATACCTTGTTCGCCTTGTGGTCCTGTTGCACCTGTCGCGCCTGGTAATCCTTGTGGTCCCTGGATACCCTGAACCCCCTGGGCACCAATCAAAGATTCAAGCCATTCTTCAACTTCGCCAGTATATCCGTTTGCTTGTGCTATCTCGAATGCTGAAAGTCCTGTGCCTGTATCACCCTTTGGACCCTGCTCGCCCTGAGGGCCGGTCGCACCAGTTAAACCTTGGATACCTTGTTCGCCTTGCAGTCCTTGTAATCCTTGTGGCCCTGTTGCACCTGTTGCGCCTGTATCACCCTTTGGACCTGCTACGCCCTGGATACCTTGTTCGCCCTGGGGTCCTGTTGCACCGGTTAAACCTTGGGGTCCTTGTGGTCCGGTTTCACCCTGGATACCTTGCAGTCCTTGTAATCCTTGTTCACCCTGTGGGCCTGCCGGACCTGTTAAACCCTGTTCGCCCTGCGGACCAGTTACACCCTGAATACCTTGTTCGCCTTGTTCGCCTTGCAACGATGCAATCCATTCTACCAATGTGCCTGTATAACCAGACAACTGATAAGCGCTTTGTCCATCTGCGCCTGCTAGACCTTGCAATCCTTGTGGTCCTTGCGGTCCTGTATCACCTTGAATACCTTGGATACCTTGCAATCCTTGTTCACCCTGTAATCCTTGCTCGCCTTGTGGTCCTGTTGCGCCTTGGACACCCTGGACACCTTGGGGACCAACCAACGAATCCAACCATTCTAATTCATCGCCCTCAAATCCTGCGACTTTCGCAACTTCGAACGCGGTAAGACCATCTGCGCCCGCCGCACCCGCTGCGCCTGCTGGCCCTTGTGGTCCTGTTGCACCAGTTAAACCTTGCAATCCTTGCGGACCTGCGGGACCTGTTAAACCTTGCTCGCCTTGTGGACCAGTTGCACCCTGAATACCTTGTGGACCCTGTGCACCTGTTGCGCCTTGGATACCCTGGATACCTTGGGGACCAACCAACGAATCCAACCATTCTAATTCATCGCCCTCAAATCCTGCGACTTTCGCAACTTCAAACGCGGTAAGGCCATCGGCACCCGTCGCCCCCGTTGCCCCTGTCGCCCCCGTTGCCCCTGTCGCGCCCGTTGCGCCTGGACCAATTGCGTTTATAAGGGATTCAACCGCCGCCACCGATGGATACGCCGTATCACTGCCCGTGGCCGCCGCAACACCAGCCACACCAACTTTATTAGACGAAGATTCAAAACCACTGACATCTGGGATACTGGCCTCTACCGCCGCAATATCTGTATAAATATCTTCCACCGCTGTGGCGATTGTTGCCACCTGGGTATCCAGACTGATAACCGCATCCGCAGGATTTGTATCATTCGCAACATAGGTTCCAGTCTTATATGTATCTGGGTCACCAACGCGGTCATTAAATGTGCCACTGCTGACCAAGCCGCCAACCGGCAAAAGGTCTGCCCGTGCGGTGCTTATCGCGCCGACCGAAATTATTGTTATCAAAGATACACGTATCAGTTTTTTCATTTCTTATCTTTTTAATACACTGGTATATATGTTGGACCCGACACATTACCCGCCCCATCCTTGACCGCGGTCATAACATACGAACCAATCCCAGCCGCCAATTCACTTGCTGTCGGCATTACCAAGACATCGTCTGCCGCAACCCCAGAATCAGCCAAATTTCCATCTTCGTCCAGACCCGCCAAATTTCCGTCGGTCGCACTGGCAACCTTATCAGCCTTACCCGATACATCAACACTGCCGACCAAGGAATCCAAATCAACCAAATTTTCCCATTCTATATCGCCCGCCAAACGCCACTGCAAATAACCAGTTGTTGTGTTATATTGCATTTCAACTTCTTTACCATTGGCACCCGCCGCACCCGCTGCACCCGACGCGCCAGTTAAATCAGACAAGGCAACCAGATTATTCCATAACAGACCATCGCCCTCGTATTGCCATTGAATCTGTGTCCCATTATTACGCAGTAAAATTTCACGCCCATCATCTCCGCTGTCGCCTTTGGTGCCACCGGATACCTCGGCCGAAATAGTTTTTGTTCCGTCCTGATTATCAGTAATTGTAATGTTGTCGCCACCAATTAAATCATCACGGAATAATTTTTCATCCAGCAAATCATCTGTTTCTGGAATTGTGTAATAGTCTGTTAAATCCACATTCAATTCCAAACCATCAACCTTATTTTCCAAATAATCATATTGTTCCTGGGTCACATAGTTTGACAGGTCTATGTTGCCACCGCTACTGACCGGGATTTTAATAGTTGAACCAGGACGCAAACGATTCGCCGTAGAACCCAGATATTTTCCAATTGTATTTACACTGCCCGCACGCTGAACATTAGATGACGCACTATCCGAGCCACTATCAGCCGTTCCAACACTACCCAAACGTATTGGTGCAACAATACGGGTTGGACCGCCCGCACGATTACCCCCAGACGAAGCAACAGACAAACCCGATGTCGAACCACCCGACAAGGGCGTAATCGTCACCGCCGCATTCGCGCCCATCATCGCGCCAGTGGTTATCAACATTGCAACAAAAATTTTATTAAACTTTTCCATTAAAAGTTATACCTTATTCCAATACTTAACGAGTTATTCATTACCCAACCTGTTTTATTCGTAAATTTCACATCATAAGTTCCACCCGTATCTGTTATTTGCAATTTGCGACTGTGGTCACCCGCATCCATAAACCAAAGTTTATAACCAATATCCAAAACCAAATTATCATTTAATAAAAACTGATAACCCGCGTTCAATCCACCTGTAAACGACAAAGTTTTCGCGCTTGCATCACTATCTAAAAATGCCGCACCATCCATAAATGTTTCAACCCATGCAACTCCAGCAACTGGACCAACATAAAAACCACCCCAACGCTTTGGAGTTGTGTTATATAACGCGCCCAATTCCAAGAACTTTGCAGACAAATCATATTCATAACCATCCGCAATATCACGATATTTTCCGGTCATACCACCCGTTACTTCCAAACGCCATTTTTCCGAAATCCACGCACCCAACGACGCAGAAAATCCCGACATTGAAACGAATGAGTATGTATCCTTACACGAACTACCAACACAATACTTATCATCGCTGTAATGCTTATTAGAAAAATTCGCAAATGTATACAGATATTTTATCGCTGCATAAAAATCCATTGTTAAAATACTATCGCTGTGTTCCGTGCGTTTTGTATTGACAGGCTCGTCATAAACAATTTCGTCCCGCGCCACATATTCTGTTTTCGTGATACGCGTGTTATCACATTCTGCGCGCACAGATTTATATTTTTCATCCGCGTCCGGACCATACCAAACCGGCAACATTTCACAATTTGTCGGTTTTGCAATATGCGACCCGCCGCGCCAAACAGGCATTTTTTTTGTTTCTGTGGTGATTATTGTTTTGGGATGATATTCAGACACATTAAAATTATTTATAATTTTAACATTGTCCGCGCGCGAAAATCCGGCACCAAACATTACCAACAAACCTGTAAAAATAGCGATAAATCCGCCGTTTTTCATTCTCTTACTACCCCTTGTGTCTATACAAGTATATCACAAATCGCAATCTAAAAAAAACAAAAAATAGGAAAAAATAAGTTTTTTTACATAAAAAATTACAAAACAAAACAAACCTGAAATAAATGTATTGACAAATAGCCCATACTGATATATAATTATTATCATGAATACCACAATAGAAACATTTAATACAACAATACATAAACTAGTCAGCGACTATGGGGACGTCGCACCCGGCGAAAAAGGTTATTTATTCACGACCGAAAATCCGGATTTTTTTCACAACCTGGATACCCGTGGCAAAGATTGTTTGTATGTAGGCGCGGGCGGCGGCGACCCTGCTTTTTACGCGTTGGCGAATGGCGCGAAAAATATGGATATATTTGATAACTCTATGCTTGCTTTGACACTGATTGCAATAAAAAAATATCTAATAACCACACTGAACCATAAAGAATTTATTAATTTGTGGGGGGGGGAAACCATTTTTAAATCCCTAAAACCCTTAGAACGAAAAAATTTTACCCCACCAGAAAATGCACCAGAAATTATAAAAAAATTTTGTAATACGCCATCTATTCTTTCAACTTCAACAGGATACTATCGCCTGTATGACAACCCTTATATCAAAAATAAATCTGTTTATAACAAATTATCAACTTCATTACATACATCAAATGAAAAACTTATTTATTCTGATATAGAAGATATAGACCAAAACGTTGGTAATAAAAAATACGACATAATTTATCTATCTACACTTCTCATCCCCTATAATAAACTTGAAAATTTTTATAATTTATTGAAACAGGATGGTAAAATATATTGCGACTATACATACAACAACAATAATAAGTATAGTATACTTTCACATACATATATTGACCATCATAAAAATCTTTTTAATGTTGAAGAAATTAGTTTTAGAGCAAATAAATACCGAGATAGCCATAAAAAAGACATAATTTTTTGCTATCACAAGCAAAAAACTTTATAACATTTATTTTTTCTTTGCCTGGCGCCAAATTTTACGATTTTCCTGGTGCCCGGCAAAATCAACCGAAAAATTATGTCCGCCCGCGCCGTCCGCTACAAAAAACAAATAACTTGTTTTCGCGGGATTCAGAACCGCGGAAATTGCCTCGCGACCTGGGTTTGCAATCGGCGTTGGTGGCAACCCATAATTACGATAAGTATTATACGGACTGGACAATTGCAAGTGCGACGACAACAGCGGCGCGCCCTGCATATCACCCAATTTATCTGTCAGAAAATAAACAATTGTTGGGTCGGCCTGTAATTTCATTTTTGTATTTAATCGGTTCAGATAAACCGATGCAACAATCGGCATTTCGGAAACCTTTGGAGTTTCTTTTTGCACAATACTGGCCAGTGTTATAATATCATTCCAACTGCGCAGCGGCGCGGGCGCATACCCGCCCGACATTTGCCACGCATTCTGAAATTCACTCATTTTACCGCGCATTAAATCCATCACCGCTGCGCGCGAAGTCCCCTTGGCCACGCGATAAGTATCCGGAAAAAGTTCGCCGTCCGCTGGGCATTTTGCCTTGCAAGCATTCCCTGTTAAAAATCCGTTTTTATTTAATTCAATTACGATTTGTTTTGTGGTCAGCCCCTCGGGGATAATAATGGTCGTGCTAGCGATATCGCCACGCGCCAGCATTTCTGCCATTTTCCAAACCGAAGTTCCACGCATAAAATCGTAATTTCCGGCCTGAATCTCGCCACCAAAACCCAAAACAATAACCTTGAAAACATCTGCGTCGTTTATCATCCCGCGCTTTTCCAGTATTGCGGCAACACTGCCGACCGATGCGCCGCGTTTAATCCGCACAGACTCATTTTTATCCAAATTGCTGGCAATCCCAAGAAACCACACGCACACTGCAAAGACCAGCGCAACCCCCGCCAAAAAAATTTTCGTTTTTCTGTTCATTAAATTTTCTTTAATACAATGCTGGCGTTTGTCCCACCAAACCCGAACGAATTTGATAACGCAACATCAACCCGCCGTTTTTTCGCGACATTCGGCACCAAATCAACCCCCGCGGCTTCTGCCATTGGGTTATCCAAATTTATTGTTGGTGGCACAATTTGGTCACGAATAGATAATGCGCTGAATATCGCCTCGGCCGCGCCGGCCGCGCCCAGTAAATGCCCCGTCATTGACTTTGTGCTGGACATTGAAACATTCACCCCATCAAACAAAGTTTTTACCGCGGATAATTCACCCGCATCCCCCAGACCCGTGCTGGTCCCGTGCGCGTTGATATAATCAACATCCGACGGGTTTAATCCCGCATCATTTAACGCCGCGCGCATTGCGCGCAATCCACCATTTCCATTAGGCGCAGGCGCAGTAATATGATGCGCATCGCCCGACATTCCATAACCAGACACCTCGGCATAAATTTTTGCACCGCGTTGGGTTGCGTGTTCGTATTCCTCTAACACCAAAATTCCCGCACCTTCGGCAATTACAAAGCCATCACGCGCATCGTCCCATGGACGCGACGCCGCAGTTGGATTTTCATTATTTGTTGATAACGCCCGCATCGCGCAGAACCCCGCAATCCCGACGCGACAGACCGCGGCCTCGGTCCCGCCACAAATCATAACATCGGCGTCCCCATGTGCGATTAAACGCGCCCCCTCTCCAATAGAATGAGTCCCCGTTGCACACGCCGTAACCAACGATACATTCGGACCACGATACCCATATTTAATTGAAATATGACCCGCTGGCATATTTATTAAAACCTTTGGAATAAAAAACGGACTGACAAAACGCGGACCATTTTTTTCCAATTCCACCGACACATCATACATATTTTGCAGACCACCAATTCCGCCACCAACACAAACGCCAACGCGGTCGCCACTGCCGAAATCGCCCGCGTCTTTTATCGCCTGGTCCGCCGCAACCAGTGCGAACAAAGTCGTTTTATCCATTCTTTTTTGTTCCTTGGCATCGGCCGCAATATCAAAATCACATTCACCCGCGCCTTTACCCAAAACTGGCTGCCCCGCGATTTTTGATGGCAGGTCTGACACATCTATGCTGGTAATTTCGCGAACCCCAGACACCCCATCTAATAAATTTTTCCATGCAAATTCAAGTCCTGTGCCGACCGGGGACACAATCCCCATACCCGTTATAACGACGCGCCGTGTCATAAAAAATCCTTTTTGTTATTACACATAAATTTTACATTAAATCTGAAAAATCGCAAGTTTTATATTTTTATAGATACTATTCTGTATCCAAATAAATATATACGAAACTTATTATTTTGTCGCGTTATATAAAATTTTTTCAGATATTTTCTGTGTTCTAAATTCTTCGGCAACCCCAAACTATCATACACTGCCCACCATTTTTTATGGGCGCCAAACATTTTCTGTTTTCGCAGCACTATCGTCCCATTTGCATAATTCATAACCAACCAAGGTTTTATCCCGCCCACAAAATGAGATACAACCGGATTTTTAACCGCGGCCACGATTTCATCAGGGGGATAATAAGCCCCAATCATTTTCTTTGGATACATAACGTTCATCATAGCGTTATATTTATACGGCAAATACACCATTTTATCCGAATGTTTTTGCCCACAAACCGCGTTTAATATATCCTGGTCTACGAACCTGGGGTTTGGGTGCCGTCCCAGATAATCAAACCATTTTTTCATTATACCCATATCACGCGCCATTTTCAGATTCAGTATAAAAACACCCGCATTAAAATAAGGATACTTTTCTGGGTTTTTATTAAACTTTGTAAATTCATCCATTTGTTTCAGATGTTTTTGATAATCAGGGGTCACCATAACACAAACCTCTATACCCGCCGCCATCAGTTTATCTGATGGAAACGCATCGTAAATTTCCGATATATCTGAATTTACAATAATATCTGTGTCCATATAAAAACATTTATCCACATCATCAGGCAACGCCACGGGAATCAACAAACGAAAATAAGTCCCCAAAGTATTTATATGCCCCAGGTCGCTTTTTTTTACATCTATGTCCGAAAAATAATGCATATATTTTTTTATTGAAATAATTTCTATAACCGCATCAGATTTTATTGCGTCAAAAAAACTTTTATCATCATCGGTTAAATCCGCAGATAAAATAAAAAATCGCGCTGTCCTATTTTTCGCCAAAGTTTGAACCACCGACTTCATCATAACCAACGCCGGCATTAAAAAGTTTCGGTCAAACCCCAACGCAAAATTTACATAATTTTTATTCATCGTGTTTCTTCTATTGCACGCCGTGTTTTATCTAGATATGCATACCCGTAATAATTATCAGGCTCTAAATACATTGTTTCGGCCCATTCGTTCCATGCGGAAACAAAAACTATTTTTTCTGGTGCGCCATATTTTCGTGTCCAATCAACAATATCGCGCAACCATTTATAATAATCATCAGGGGTTATTTCCCCAACCCATGCGCCCGTGGTAAAGGCCTTTCTGCACGAATTATCAAATCCCTGCATACAACCACGATATAAAACATAGTCTGTATCATACATATATTTTCTATCACTAATAAATTTATGGGTATCAAAAAACATTTTGTATTTTGCATTTTTATTCATAATTTTTGGCCAATTTTCAGGTTTTATGTTTTTTGCTTTTGTTTGCATATGAAAATTAAATTCCCCCGCCCCGTCCGCGTTAAATTTCCCAGGGGAAAATGTTTTGCGATTACTTCCACCCCAATCATTATTGAATAAAATGATATATGGCGCGACCCCAATTTTTTCCGAAATTAATCGTTTTATATCTGTAATAAATTCTTTGATGCGTGGCTGCTTGTGTTTATAAATAATCAGCATTGGTTGCCCTGCTTCGTTTTTAATATAACGCGAATCCGTTAAGAAAGGCAAAATATCATCAACAAATTTTTCGGCATCTCCATCAACAATGTCTGCATCATAACAATCTTTATTTTCACATTCTTCGCCCCATGTATTAGACCAATTTTCATTAGCGTAAAATAACATAAACGGCATATCTATGC
Organism: Rickettsiales bacterium; assembly: GCA_031262525.1. Taxonomy (GTDB): domain Bacteria; phylum Pseudomonadota; class Alphaproteobacteria; order Rs-D84; family Rs-D84; genus JAISHM01. The sequence continues at coordinate 18,895 of JAISHM010000001.1, forward strand.
TTTTGTCAGCCAGCATATTAAACAACGGCTTTTCCATAATGCGTTTTCCGTGAAACCAATAATAGTAATAACAAAATCCGTAAACACCATATTGTCGCGCCAGGTCAATTTGACGCTTCATAATGGCCGTTGTATCCAGATTATAGAACCCGACATCTATGGGTAATCTTGGGTGAATATGTCCAGTGTATTGCGGTGTTTGTTTTGTTACATTGGTCCATTCGGTGAAACCGCGCCCAAACCACTTATTATTTTGTTCAAATTCATAAAATTGTGGCAGATAATAAGCGATAATTTTCGGGTCGCCTGATTTATGCTCGTAATATCTATCTGACAACGGCACAAAGTTTTTCTTGCTGCGCACACCATTCATACACCAATCCATAAATTCTGCTTTATCATGACGGGTAATTTTTTGTCTGGCTGTGATATAGCGCGCTTTATTTATATTCTTTAATTGTGTCCGACGAACACGTGAAATAATATGAAAAAAACGCAATAAAACAACACCAATATAAGTAATTTTATATCTTAGATACGAAAATACAACTAAACCTCTTACGCCGCTTTTTTACTTTTTTTCTTTAATAATACTGGTTCTTTTTTACCCATAACCACATCGGCGTCAATATAAATTTCTGATAAATCTGGATTATCGGGCGCATCAAACATAGGATTTAACAAAACCCGTTCCAGCGCGCTGCGCAGACCGCGTGCGCCACTTTTACGCGCCAACGCAGCGCGTGCAATTTCGTGCAGTGCGTCGTCTGTTATGGTCAGTTTTACGCCTTCTAATTCCAATAACGCTTGATATTGTTTAACAATTGCGTTCTTTGGTTCGGTCAGGATTTTTACCAATGCGTCCTCGTCCAATTCTTGCAATGTTGCAATCACTGGCAAGCGCCCAATCAGTTCTGGAATAATCCCAAATCGCACCAGGTCAGATGGTTGAACCGAATCCAGATTATTTTTTTCATCACGTGATTTTTTAGAAGAAACTTCCGCGCCAAAACCAATCCCCGCACGCGAATTTAATCGCGACCCTATGATTTTATTCAGCCCGTCAAAAGCCCCCGCACATATAAATAAAATTTTGCTGGTGTCCAGTTGCAGAGTGGATTCGTTTGGATGTTTTCGTCCGCCACCCTGGGGGGAAACATTTGCGATTGTTCCCTCTATCAGTTTTAATAATGCTTGTTGCACGCCTTCCCCGGAAACATCACGGGTCAGTGATGGATTTTCTGATTTGCGCGAAATCTTGTCAATCTCGTCAATATAAATTATTCCGCGTTGGGCGCGTTCAATATCAAAGTTCGCGTTTTGCACCAGTCGTGTTAAAATGTTTTCAACATCTTCGCCGACATATCCCGCCTCGGTCAGGGTGGTTGCGTCCGCAATCGCAAAAGGCACATCCAAAACCCGCGCCAATGTTTGCGCAAACAAAGTCTTTCCAACCCCCGTCGGTCCAATCATCAAGATGTTTGATTTTTGCACTTCTACATCATTGCGCAATCCAGCAGAATGCCGTTTATAGTGATTATAAACCGCGACTGATAAAATCTTTTTCGCGTCGTTTTGTCCGATAATATACTCGTCCAAAGTTTTATAAATTTGCGAAGGGGTCGGCAATGCCGCAGCGTCGGTTGTAATTTTTTGTTGGTCGTCGTCCGCCAAAATATCATTACATAAATTTATACACTCATCACAAATGCAGACATTTTTGCCAGTGACAATACGTCGCACTTCGTGCGCGGGCTTGCCACAAAAACTGCAATTTTGTTCTTGTTTAGTTGATATTTTGTTTTCGTTTTCGCTCATTTTTATCCCCAATTTCCAATATCGTATTTATTTTCTTTCCATAATCGTATCTATCAACCCGAATTTTTTTGCCTCGTCCACGGACATATAATTATCACGTTCCATAGCGTCAAATAATTTTTTTTCTGTTTGTCCCGTAAAGTCAGACATCAGTTTTATCAGTTTTTGTTTTGTTTTTATATATTCTGCAACATGAATTTCCATATCTGTTACCTGACCCTGGGTACCGGCCAAAGGCTGATGAATCATTATCCGAGTATTTGGCAATGCGATTCTTTTACCTTTTTCGCCCGCCGCCAATAAAACAGATGCCATACTGGCAACCATTCCCATACCAATTGTTGCAACAGGTGCCTTGATATAATTCATTGTATCCAATATGGCCAGCCCCGCAAATACCGAGCCGCCAGGACTTTGGATATACATATTGATATCTGCATTTGGGTTTTCCGATTCCAATAATAACAATTGTGCAATTATTACATTTGCCATCTGGGCTGATATTTCGCCCTGTAACATAATAATCCGGTCGCGCAGCAGGCGCGAATAAATATCAAAAGAGCGCTCGCCGCGTGGGGACTCTTCTATAACCATTGGTATCAGTGCCATAATAAATCCTTTTTTTGTTTCCAATTATACCACCCTTTTATCCGATTCGCGAGTTTTCCACTTGCGCCCATATATAAAAATAATGTAAAATAAGAAACAGATGAAAATGTATGGATTTCTGCGATTTTGCGGCATTGTTTTGGCGTGCGCCAGTATCACGCCCGCTTTTGCCGCGCAAAATATGCGTGGGGCGACGACAAACTCGGCGCGTTCACAAACTCAATCGCGCGCAGCGATAACAGCGCGCAGCGCGGCCCCGGCGCGAACCGCGACCCAGGCACGCAATGCGACAACCACTGCGCGCAGCGCGACCACGGCACGCACAGCGCGGACCGCACAAACAAATAATAATGCCCGCACCAATCGCGCGGCAACCACGGCGGTGGGTTCAACAATGGGCGGCGAATATAATGTGTGTCGCGATGCTTATTTTACTTGTATGGACCAGTTTTGTGCAAACCGCGACGCAACTTATCGGCGTTGCGCCTGTTCGTCCAAACTGACAACCCTGCGGGACGCGGCGCGTCAAATTTCGGGAACAGAAACGCAATTACAAACTTTTACTGATTACAATATTGACGCAATTTCCAAAACCGCGACCCAGGTTTCGGCAACACTGACCGCGACCGCGGGGGAATCTGCGGCGGTCGCAGACACATCGCAAAGTGCAACGCAACTGGCGGGCATTTCATCGGTATTAAATGGGGCGCGAACAAATGCATTGGCAACGAATGGCTCGCTGGATGTTGCGGGCGATATCAACGCAATTTGGAATACTCCTGATTTTATTGGGGGCGCAGATATCGCCAATTTAGAGGGCGAGAAACTTTATACCCAGGTTCATTCGCAATGTGCGGAAATGGTTGCTAATTCTTGCGGTGCGGACGCAACATTGAATATGGTTGTATCGGCGTATGGAATGTATATTGAACAAGATTGTAATATCGCCGCTGCGGCAATATCCGGGCAAAAAACTGCGGCCGAGTCTGCGGTGCGCGTGGCTGCCACAACAATGGAGAGCGAGCGATTGGAAAATTACAACACTCACAATTCAACCGAGATAAATGATTGTATCGCGCGTGTTCGCGCGGACATTACAACTGACGCGGCATGTGGAACGAATTTTGTTCATTGCCTGGATTTAACGGGTTTGTATCTGGATTATAATACGGGTGCGCCGATTTATTCGTCTGATTTTTTCAAGTTAGAAAATGCGATGACACTGGATGGGGATTTTATGAGCGCCAGCAAAAACCAAAATATATTACTCGCATTGGAAGAAAAAAAAGCCTTTGCAGCGGACGGGTTGGACACTTGTCGTGATGTCGCGAACGATGTCTGGTCAGAGTTTAAGCGACAAGCGGTCATAGAAATTTATCAGGCGCAACAGGCCGCAGTGCGCGATGTCCGTGATAATTGCCTTGGGGTTATCAACCAATGTTGGGATGAAAAAATTGGGCAACTGAAAAATTTTGCAAACCTAGACTCTCAAATGTTGGTTGGGCAATCTGTTGCGACCGCGCAATCCTTGTGCAGCGAACAAGTAAATGCATGCAGTAATTTATTCGGGGGCGGGACAAACGGGTTGGCTTCTTTGTTGGATTTTGTATCGGACATTGGGAACGCGAAAATAGCCGAAGGGTGCGCGGCGGGAATGGACGCTTATATTCACGAGGTTTGCGCTGTCGCGGATGATTTATCGCATTCGTATCCTTATTCTTGCCGTTTGCGCGACCCGGGTTCATATCCCAATCCGGCCGATGGTTCTGTTTATGATTTACTGGTAAAATATGCGCGTGAAAATTGTGTTGCGCCGAATTATTCGGCGACTGCGGCATTGCCATCTGATATTATGGAATATGTAAACAAAGCGTTTGATTCTGTATTTACCGAAATGCGCACTGCACTGAAAATAGAATGTGAAAAATATAATGGTGAATGGATAGATAACCCAGGTGGGACCAGCGCATCTAATATAGATTTATATTTACAAATGGTATCCGCGTCGGATAAATGGGGCGCATGTATTAAACCTTATTGTGTATATCAGGGGGACGCCTGGATTGGTGACAATGGTGTAAAGCATTGTTGCAAATCAGGGGAAATAGTAAATGAATCTGGGGATGGATGCAGAAGTATAGATTGCACTTCTAATGCACAAAAGAACACTACAATTTGTAATAATTTTGTTTCCGCGCCTGTGAACAGCGCATCTGATTTAGCATCATCTATTGGCGGGTGTGTGGCCAACAATTGTAAATGTTCAAATAATTATTGGGCGATCCCAGATGGTAGCACCATTATACCCGGGGTCAGCACAGATGGAATGTGTATTGCGGTATGCCCACAAAATTCTTCTTTTAATAATTCATGCACTGGCAAGGGCGAAGATAACAGCGCTGGCGGCGCCCTGGGGGCAACAAATAACGAAGGATGTGTCAAACAATATTGCAGATGCAATACTAATTATATAGTAAAAAGTGCAACCTTGGGTAAGGGCGCGGGATGTGTATATAATGGACCCCTGGGGGGCGGCGGACTTGGCGGGGGCGGACTTGGCGGTATTTCAGATAGCGCATTCTGATAATTGACATTTTGACAATTGTATAATAAACTATTGTAAAACAAAGGAAAAACGGATAATGGCAAAAGACGATGTAATTGTATTTAATGGTGTGGTAGAGGATAAATTGCCCAATACTATGTTTCGGGTAAAATTGGAAAACGGACACCAGATTTTGGCAATGGTTTCGGGTAAGATGCGTAAATCACGGATATGGGTAAATGTAGGGGAAAACGTCCGTGTGGAAATGACGCCATATGACCTGAATAAGGGACGAATTGTCTATGCGGAACGCAACCGCGGGGGCACAGAACAAACGCCACCCAGCGCAGAATAAATAAGTAAAACAAAAAAACGGGGCAATGCCCCGTTTTTTTTTATAAAAATAATTTTATGTGGGACAGATGCAATGTTTTCGGCGACCCGACGTGTATAAGAATACACGAGGGTCAGCAAAAGCGAGCAGATGCCCACAGAAATTTATTTTTTTACATTTGCGTCGATGAATTTAACCGCATCGCCAACCGTTTTGATTTTTTCCGCTGCATCGTCTGGGATTGTGATATTGAATTTTTGTTCCAACGCCATAACAAATTCAACAGTGTCCAAACTATCCGCGCCCAAATCCGTTGTAAATTCGGATTCTGGTTTTACATCTTCGGCCTTTACACCTAATTGTTCTACGATTATTTCTTTGACTGAATCAAAAGTGCTCATTTTTTATCCTTCGTTTTTGTTAAACCTTTGCGCCCTAACCTTTTTTTCACGGGCAACTTAGTAAAAGATACCACGAACGCCCCCCCTGTGTCAAGTTATATAACAAATTATAACAAATCTATATCGGATAGCACATCATTCATATTTTGGCGCAATTGCTCGGTATGAGGGGACCATTCCAGTCGCCCACGCAGATATTTATAAACATCATTCATCTGAACACCTGGCAATTTCGCCGCAGTTATGATTTTTTTCCACGCCCCCCGTGGGTCGGTCAAATGCCCCGCGCGCGATGGAAAAACATAAGCAGTGCTTTGCGGGATATTACGCAATAACACGACCGCGCTGTCCGACAAGGGTCGCGACAGCCAGGTATCATTATTAAAATCAAAATCGCGCCAGCGCATTCCAAACACTGCGGACTTTGGCGCAAATGCGAACACCTGCATTAAAAAAGCAGAACGTAATAACGGGTCAGATTCTTTTTTAATCACTGCAACCAATCGCGATAACTCACGCGCCCCGAATTTAATCTTTCGCCGTGATTCTGGATTTTTCTCAATCCCAAGCGTCGGATTTTTTGTGATATGACCAACAGATATTGCAAATTTAAACACACTGCCCAAAATTTCCAACATACGATTTGCAGTCGGTATGCCTGCATTTTCTGCGATGTTTTTATATACCATAACAATATCATTATTTGTTATTGTGGCGACCTCGCGCTTCATCAGTGGCGCAAAGTATCGCATCGCAGTGCGATTTAATTTTTCCAAAGACCGGGGCGCACGATGAATCCGACGCGAAACGAAAACAGCCCACAATTTATCAAAAACTATTTTATTGCGACGCGTTGGAATAGGCCTGGACGCAGCAGTAATTTTTTCAGCGACCGCAGCGCGCGCATATTCAATTGAAATATCTGGCCAGCGCCCAATGATAATCCGCACATCGCGCCCCCGCACCCGTTTACGGGTAAAAAAGGTTTTAACCCCGCGCGCAGTAATATACAAACGCAAACGCGGTTCTGTGATATCCTGGACCACATCAAATCCGGATTCTGGCATTGCCAGATTATCCAGAATATGCGGCGAAAAGAAAAACTGATGGCTCATAACAGGTCTCCGGGCTGGGGTCTCGTGCTGATGGTTAGTATTAGTTAAACCTTACATTATCTTAAAAATCTGCCTGCGACAAGCGCGCACTTTATCTTTTGCTATTTTCAGGTTATCTAATGTGTCAAAATAATCATCTTTTTCATCACACGACACACAATCACTACAATTTGTAGTTGATTGAAAATTATTACAACTTACCTCGAACGAGCCAAACGAGTCAGGTTTATAACCCATCTCACCTGTATACTCATTAAATTTTTGTTCTGGGTAAGATGTAATCCGAAGATTACATATATACGGATAGAATGTTTTGCGATAATTTTCTGGATTGTTTTTATATTTATTAAATGTATCCAATTTAATAAATTCACATCTACTAATCTCTGACAATAATTCTTTTTTCTCTTTTTTTATACACGACAATTCTTTTTGGACTTCTAAATAATCTTGAATCTTTTTAACTATTTTAATCATTTTTTATCCTTTTTGGTTTGGGTTGATTCTCTCTCAACTAACTTTTAATGCGTTGATAAACGCGCTTTGCGGGATTTCCACATTTCCAAAGGTCCGTAATCGCTTTTTACCCTCTTTTTGTTTTTCCAGCAATTTCCGTTTTCGCGTAATATCCCCTCCATAGCATTTGGCAGTCACATCCTTGCGATAGGCTGCGATTGTCTCGCGCGCGATAACCTTGCCCCCTATGGCGGCTTGCAATGGAATCTTGAACTGGTGCCGTGGAATTAAATCTTTTAACTTTTCCACAATCTGACGACCACGTTTTTCAGCAAAAGAACGATGGCATAAAAATGACAGCGGCTCTACCGGTTCTTCATTGACCAAAACAGATACCTTTACCAAATCGGATGTCTCGTACCCAGACAGAGTATAATCAAAACTGGCATAGCCCTGGGACAGCGATTTTACGCGGTCATAAAAATCAAAAACTATTTCTGCCAGTGGCAATTTATAAACCAAAACCGCCCTGCCCCCGACATAACTGATATTTTCCTGAATCCCGCGCCGCTCTATGCACAGCGACATCATCGCCCCCAGATATTTATCAGGCGCCATAATTGTCGCGCGAACCCATGGCTCGTCAATTCCTGCGATTGTTGTGGGCTCTGGCATATCGGATGGATTTTCCAAGTCCATATCCGACCCGTTACGCAGGTGTAATTTATACAACACACTAGGGATTGTGTTTATTAAACTTAAATTAAACTCACGATTTAATCTCTCAGAGATAATTTCCATATGCAGCAGTCCCAAAAATCCACAACGCAACCCAAAACCAAGCGCCGAAGACTTTTCAACCTGACTGACGAAACTGGCGTCATTCAATGCCAACTTTTCCGCGCCATCACGCAGTGCCGGATAATCATCCGCCACCACCGGAAAGAACGATGAAAACACAACCGGCACACTGGGCTTAAAACCTGGTAACGCAACACTTTGTTCATCACGCGCATCGGTAATAGTATCCCCAACCTTGCAATCACGAATCGTTTTCATACCAGTAATGATAAAGCCAACCTCTCCCGTTTTTAATTCATCTGTATTTATCATTTTCGGGGTAAAGTATCCGATTTTATCAACAACATATTCCGCGTTTGTCGCCATAAATTTAATCTTTTGACCGCGTTTCAGATTGCCATCCATAACGCGCACCAAGACCACCACCCCCAAATAAGAGTCATACCAAGAATCAACCAGCAACGCGCGCGTCGGCGCGTTCGCGTCCCCACGCGGTGCGGGCAGTTTTTGCACAATTTCTTCCAGCAAATCAACAACACCATCACCCGTCTTGCCCGACACACACAATGCGTCATTCGCGTCAATTCCAATAACATCGGCGATTTGTTCGCGCGCCGCACATACATCAGATGACGGCAAATCTATTTTGTTCAGAACAGGTAAAATCTCCAAATCATTGTCAATCGCCAGATAAGCGTTTGCCAGGGTTTGCGCCTGGACCCCCTGGGTCGCATCAACCAATAAAATTGCGCCCTCTACCGCCGCCAAGGAACGCGATACCTCATAAGTAAAATCCACGTGTCCAGGCGTATCCATTAAATTTAATTGGTATATTTGCCCATCACGCGCAGTGTAATTTAATCGGACGGTCTGGGCCTTTATCGTAATTCCGCGTTCGCGTTCAATATCCATATTATCCAGGACTTGCGCCTTCATCTCGCGTTGGGACAGGCCCCCTGTTGCCTGGATAATCCGGTCAGACAGAGTGCTTTTCCCGTGGTCAATATGGGCAACAATCGCAAAATTACGAATATTTTTCATATTATTATTTTATAATTGAAAAGTTATTTTTTTTAGATTGTACGTTTTTTATCGCTGCTTGATAATCTATATAATCCATTAAAAAATCCGATGGGAATGTACCCTGTTTTTCGTCTTTTTTCATATCAAATACCTTTTGTTTAATTGTTATCTATGCGGCAATGATATACCAGTATTTATGAAATTTCAACCTTTTTTAACAGGGATTCTATTCTTTCTGATTTATCCAAAGTATCATCATAAACGAACCGAATTTCTGGGGTGTACTTTTGGTCAATCCGCGCTGCTAAATCAAATCGCACGGCACCTGCAATTTTATCTAATGTTGCTTGTAATGCGGCGTCCCCTTGATAAAAAATTCGCACAAAGTTCAATCCCAATGACGCAGATGCCCCCGTAATAGTAATCCGCAAATCGGGAAATTTATCGCGTAAAATTTCCGCGACAATTGTTTGAACCTTGGATTCAATGCGCCCACTGCGTGAAAAAGATTTATTATTTTGCCGTCTCAATGTTTTTGCCTTTGTAATATATTGCAATTATATTATACTGCGCATTATGAAACTGCAAGATTATTTATTAAAAAAAGCAGACAGCGCGATGGCGCTTTGGTTAGTCTTTATTGGCACATTGGCAGAGTCTATATTTTTATTCATCCCGCCCGAGGTTTTTATGACCCCACCAATCGTTGCGAATAAAAAACGCACGGGCGGCGCGATTATGGCGGCGGCTGCGGGTTCTCTGGTTGGCGGATTGATTGCGTATTTAATTGGTGTATGGTTATTCGATTCGGTTGGGTTGTGGTTGATAAATACTTTTTCCAGTATAGAGGTATTTGCGACCGCGCAACAAATGTTTAATAAATACGGCGCGGTTATAATTTTAATTACGGCATTTACACCCGTTCCGTATAAGGTTTTATCCATCTGTGCGGGCTTTATTGGATACAATCCGATAATTTATCTGGGGTTGTCCGCGATTTTCAGAACGGGTCGTTTCGCAATAATCGGTTGGATTTTATGGCGTTTTCAAGAACGCGCAAACGCCATCATAAAAAAATACTTTTGGCAATTGACATTGCTGGCGATAACGGCGGCGTGCGCAGGGATATTTTTAATTGCTCTGATTTAATATATAACACGAAAATTCTGTAATAAAAAAGGTTGTCCTTTATAAAGGACAACCAACAACCGGCACGAATCACCAGCACTAATATTATTTTTTTACTGGATGATAACGCAGGACATACTGCCCCAAATTATCCATAGATTTAATGGTCTTTACAATATATTGTTCATGGACATTCGCGCGCGATGATAAATTATAAGCCCAATAAATTGTGCAAACATTCATCAAAAACAAGATTGCAATCGCCGCCCATTTCCAATCCAAATTTGTTGGTAATTTTATTTTGATTTCTTTTGCCATTTTTGTTTTCCCTTTGTTATTTTAATCCGAACCAATTATAACCCTGCCAAAATTCGGCAGATTCATTTACAACATCTGCTTTTGAGTCGGACATTTTTTCTGCCTCTAACTGCGCCAGAATGGGTGCGAATTCACGCCACGCAGCGATTTCTGCATCAAGCATCATTTTTTTGTATTCCGCGTCCGGCATTTTCCACCCTGAACAAACCAATTCATTACAAGGGACGATATGCATTTTATATTCGCCATCAACCCAATTTACACATTGGGCGGTGTTTTCGTCCAACTGCTGGCAATGGTGGGTCCGTGTTTCATCACGCGTGGTTGCGCACGCCGACAACATTCCCGATATAAATAATACAGCCAATAATTTTTTCATACTCTTTCTCTTGGTAATTTTTCCCCTTTGTTATCCAAAGGGGATTATATTAGAATCCAAATGTTACGCCCGCGCGCCAACTGATTTCGGCATTAGCGCCAGTGCCGTATGCCGCGCCCGCATTGACCAGTGTTCCATTATTGACATAGTGGAATAATCCCGCCGCAACGCCAACACGATTTGCATAGCCGCCTGTGCCGAATGAAATCTGGGTATCACCAGATGAACGCGCATTCGGAACCAGCGCAGACATCGCATTTGACGCCGCAAATCCCGCGCCCAATTTTTCATTCAATTCGTCAATGCGTCCGTCCAAACCACGCAATCCCGCAGACACCCAATCAACGGTTGCGACATCGTGGTATTTTCCATCCAATTGCGAAATCGTGCGAATCGCCTTGGTTCCATCTAGTGATATTTCGCCTGTTTTATCATTTATAACAACCGAATTTTGACCCAAATGGATAAGACCATCGCTGCGTTTTGAAATGATATTATTGTCCAGATATTTCAAAGCCTCTGCGATTGTTGTTGCGCTACTGAAATCTGTGTGTGTGTCGCCGCCATGCCCGTCCAGCACTGACATATCGCCAATAATGCCATCAATTGTATTCAATGCATCGGCAATACTGGTTTGTGCATTTTTGATTACATTTCCATCTTGGTCGGTTACTTCGCCCAGATTAGTTCCAGTGAAAGTGGTTGTTGCCATTTGCCCTGTTGTTTGGTTTATACCCATGGAATCGTATAATTCAGTGAATTTTGTTTCAATAGCGTCCGTGTTCAGATTTGCAACTACATCATATCCACCTGCGTGCGGGGTGTTGGTATATTCAATACGAACTAAATCGCTGCCGTTGATGGTGGTTGAACCTGTGCCGATTGTATTGCCCTCCCAATCTTGGATAGTCTGTGAAACAACAACTTGTCCATTGGATTCTGCGCCCAAGGTATCACTTAAAGTTGTGCCACTGACCTCGGTCCAGGAATTTATTGCGTTTTCTTGGATAGTTGGCACAACACCGCCAATACCGAAGTATCCGCCAACACCCGCGACATCATCAGTTGTTCCTTGGATTCCATCAACGCCCCAGTTTCCACCCGCACCAAAAATCGTTTCATTATTATATTGCATCGCAGTATTGGTTTTGACCAGTTCATTATTTACAGCAGTTATTGTGTCATTAGCCCAAGTTAAGTTATTATTCATTGCATTCCCGAGTTCATTTACAACAACACCCAGGTTATTTATATCTGTTGATGCATTACCTGTTAAAGCGCCTGTATAAATATTGGTTCCGCCTGGACCACCATATGTTTTTGGGTTTGCTGCATTCACTGCGCCAATAAATAACGAAAAAATACTGGTTAAAATTAAAAGTTTTTTATTCATAATAAATCCTTTCTGATTATTGTTTGGGCATAGTATAATATAGGATTTTTGTCTTTGCAACCCCCGACAATAAAATTTTATTCTGGACTATTTTTTTACAAAGTTTTATAGTTATGGCGATGGAAACGGGGACAACAATTTCTTTTGCGAATGTTGCGGCGCGCTATGACGGAGGACGAGAGGTTTTATCCGATGTATCATTTAATATCGGCGCTGGCTCTTTTTACTTTCTGGGCGGGGCATCGGGCGCAGGTAAAACAACATTATTGCGACTGATTTATATGTTACATCCCGCATCGCGCGGTCAAATTAAACTTTTCGGGCGCGCAATTGGTGGAATTTCGCGGGACGAAATTACCGAAATTCGGCGAAAAATGTCCATTGTGTTCCAGGAATATTCCCTGATATCACATTTATCTGTTTTTGATAATATCGCCCTGCCCCTGCGTGTGCGCGGCGCGGACGAAAAGTATATTAAAAAAATTGTGGGTAAGACTTTGGAATGGGTGGGGCTCAGCCAATACGCAAATCAGCGTCCATTAAATTTATCAGGCGGACAACAGCAGAGGGTGTCCGTTGCGCGGGCAATTATTACCCAACCAAAGATTTTACTGGCGGATGAACCGACGGGAAATCTGGACGACGAATCGGCGGCGCGTTTAATGGAACTTTTTTTACAAATGAATAAAAATTTTGGAACATCTATTATATTGGCAACACACAGCCAGAAACTGATGACGACCTATAAATTCCCAAAAATTATGGTGGAAGACCACCATGTAAAATTTATGGACGCTGGGGAAAAGCCCGAAAAAAAGACAACTGAAAAACCAGCAACTATAAATTTATTTGATGAATTTGATTTATTAAAAAAGTTTGATGCATTGGCCCAGGGGGAAAAATGATACGGCGACCGATTGTATTTTCAGTGGTTCGTGACCAGGCGATTTTTTTAACCTCAATTTTGGCGTTGCTGTCTTTTCTGGCGATTTTGGCGTTTGGTATAACAATTGGGATTGGCTCTGGGGTGGCAAAATGGAATGCACGCTGGGATAAATTTGCAACGATTCAGGTTTTACCAAATGGAAACTTTGACGCGGCGGTGTCATTAGCAAAGACCGCGAAAAAAATGACAATTATTCCGGATTCTGAAACGGCAGATATGTTGCGCCCTGTGTTGGGTTCTGGCGACGCTTTGCAAAAACATATTCCGAAAATGATAGAGGTTGAATTTAGGAATAAATCCGAAATGCAAAAAATGGGCGCGGCGGCGAATAAACTGGAACGGACGCGCTTTATCACATACGCGGACGGGGCGCGTAATATCACGCGTGCGGGTTGGCAGATTATGGGAATTTCGGTCTTGGTAATGCTGATGGTGTTGGGGGCGATTGGTGTTTGTATAATGTATATCACGCGTAATCTGATTATGATTCATCACCGAGAGTTAGAAATTTTAACACAAATCGGTGCATCCGATTCGTTTGTGGCAAACCAGATGCAACGAATCGTTTTGCGATTGTCGTTGGTGGCGTCTGGAATTGGGCTTGTTGCGGCGGCACTGATGATTATGATAATAATTGCAATGGCACATGGAACGCGAATCGGTTTAATGGCACAAATGTATATTCCAGATTGGGGTTGGGGAATGATTGTGGCGTTGCCTACCCTGATTATTGCGCTGACTATATGGCTGGCGCAGCGAACGACATTGCATAAATTGGCGAATAAATGAAACTGATTACACCATCGTTGGTGATTTTAACAATTGTTTTTGCGGGCGGGGTTTTTTTTAAGTTATCCGCGCCGACCAAATGCGCGGGGGTGCGCGCGAACGATACTTTGTTTGTTTTAACGGGGGATGCGCGACGAATTCCGTATGCATTGGACTTATTAAAATATCATCCCTATCGGAAATTGGAAATTATTGGTGTTGGTGGTGGTCAATATAAACAAATGATTCCACGTGAATTGGCGGGTCGTGTGTCGGTTGAATCCGAATCGGACAGCACCTTTGCCAACGCACTTGCGATAAAAAAAATAGCAGATGAAAAAAACATAAATCGTATTGTAATCGTCACGACCGAGGACCATATAAACAGGTCGCTGTTGCTGATGCGTCGTCAAATCCCAAACAAACAAATTATTGCGTGCCCAGTGCGATTGCGTAAAATGAATCCGAATGAGCGGTTGTGGCGTTGGGGGTTGGAATATATAAAATACACCGCGACATTATTGGGATTAGAAAAAAGAAACTAGATACACCAGGGTTTGCGTTTTTTGCCACCATACGGGCGCACCATTTTTTGTTTTAACATTATTGTTGCGACATCACGTCCATCGTCCAATTTAACATTTGCGTCAATTCGCCCCAGATATTTATCGTCCTTTATATCGGACAAAATTACATTGGTGCCATTTGGCAACAAAGTTTCCAGATATTTTTTTGCTTTGTTTGCCATTTGTATTTCGGATTTACATTCGCCGTGAATTTCGGGCGCATCAATCCCCAGGATTCGCACACGCACGGAAATTTTTACATCGTTCTTTAATTCAACCACCGCGGCAAAGGTATCCCCATCAAAAACATATCCCGATGTTGCGGTAATATAATCAGACGCCAGCGCAGGGAATATAAAAAAACAAAAAAATAAAACGGCAATAAATTTTTTCATAATTTCATTTTGCCGTTTTATCATTTTTTTCGCAAGTCTTTATTTTGATTTTGTATGACTTCTGGCACGATGTAAATTTTTTTCACGCGCCCGCACCTGGGTCC
Organism: Rickettsiales bacterium; assembly: GCA_031262525.1. GTDB lineage: Bacteria > Pseudomonadota > Alphaproteobacteria > Rs-D84 > Rs-D84 > JAISHM01. The sequence goes on from JAISHM010000001.1 coordinate 33,994, forward strand.
GCAAACCTTTAACAATTTGTTCATCTGTCTTATTCTGGTCATAGGTTTGATTGTTTTTGTTATAGTGATATTGGTGACCCTTTGCGATTTCATTCAGAACAAAACCCGTGCTGTCGCTGTCCAATATGTATTGACCACGCATCCCCAAAGAATCCAAAATTGCGTGATATGCATCATACCCTTCGTGCAGGGCGCCAACCGCTATATTATTATAACCGATGGTTGCGCCCATAATTTTTCCATTTTGAATTTGAATCATATCACCCTGGCTCAATAGTTCCGCAATCGCAGTATCCGAACCAACCAAAGTGCGCCACATCGCATTTTCATAATAAAATTTTGGATAGTTAAAATTAGGCACCCCTGTTGCCAGTTTCATAAACTCTTCCAGCGGTAAAATTTCCAAATTATAGGCATTTGCAAAAAATACTTTGTTTGTAACCAGCCAATGTGTTGGCTGCGCCACCCCCGATGATTTTTTGTCGTTGGCGGCTATCCTTGCAATTACCAAACAAAACAAAGCAATCGTCAGAACAACACCACCAATCAGAACGATTATATTTCTATTTTGATTTTTTATATATTTGTTTTCATCCTTACTCATATCATATCCCTTTATTTATTGTACTTTTTGTGTATCCATTATTTCCCGCAATTCCCGTTCGCGCAGAAACAATTTTTTGATTACTTCTTTGTTAAATTTATCTATGGAATCTGGTTGTTTTTTGTTTTTAATATAGTTGTTTTGTCGCCGTGAATCCGCAATAGTGTTGATAATTACACCCGCGCTGTCGCGTTCCAGATTGTATTGCACACGTAATCCCAAATTATCAATAATTTTATTATATGTGCCATAGTATTCATACATAGAGCCCACGCGTATATTTCCCAGTTTGGCGCCTGTGATTTGGTTATGATGAATTTCAACAATATCACCAACCCTGATTAAATCGCAAATCAGTTTGTCTGCATCTTTTAACTGATAGTGTGTTTTATGCTTTTTTGCGAATTTATTATAATTAAAATCAGATTTAATTTTTTGTGTTCTGTATTCTTTGGCGGGCACCAGACTCACATTCCAATCAGTATATTGCCCAGGGTATAAGGCGTATGGAATATCCCGGTCATAAACAACAACATACTCCCCGTCCAGAATGATTTGGGGCTGACCTTTCTTTGCACACGAACCAAACAAAGTCGCAAAGAACCATAATAATATAGTTACCGCGACCGAGGTCCCGACCGTTATAATTACTGGTTTTTCATCAAAATTGTTATTTTGTTTTTCACTCACGCCCGCCCCCGTTGTTTATTTCAACATTCCATATTCTGCCAATATTCTCTTTTTTTGTATATTGGTTTTACTTGTATTATATTCGCAAGCATCGGCCAAGTCCAGCGCTGTGGTCATCAGGATATTTTTGGTTAAATCATTATTCCCTGATTTAACACATTCCGGAAAATCCAATATCCTATCATCTACATAAATCGCTGAATTATTATTATTCGGAACTGCTTGAATACTAAAAGTACATTTTTCAGTCGACACTCTACCAGCACATTTATCACAAGGATTATCACATGTAAATTTGTATGTATTATTCCATGCAGGGTTGGACATATTAAACCTCTTATTTTTTATTGTTGATTTTTGTTTTCGGTTGATTTTTTGTTTTCATCTATGTTCGCCAAAGAGTATAACACAGATGATATCAAAGATTGATATGGAACATGTTGTTCTTCGGCCAGTTTTTTTATACTGGTTAAAATTTCAGCAGGGATTCGCATATTTATAATGCAATTAGATTTGTTAAAGGCACGATAAGCAGCATACTCTTTTAACAAAGCCTCTATATTCATAACGAACAATTGTTGCATCACATTAGGCATTTTAACCCCCGTCTGTTGTGAATACGGACGCAAATACAATTGAATATACCAGCGTCATCACAGGCTACTATACCATTGTAAATACAAATGTCAATACAAATGTAAAGGCACCAGTATTGTCGGATGTAATGGCGTTTGTGGTGGCAAGTGTATTGTATTGATAATAATTTACAGAGTACAAAGTTCAGAGTTCATATTGCAGAGTTTAGAGCGTAATTAGTAATTGGTAATTGGTAATTGGTAATTGGGATTAGTAACAATTATAAAAGTCGTTGTCCTTTATAAAGGACAAAATTTTCTCTTGTCTTATATGGTTCCCCCGCCCCCACCTTCGTAAAAACTTTGGTGGGCAGGCCGTGTCCGCACCCCGCCCCAAGGGGCGGGGATTTTGTATCGGCGTAAATTTATATAAAATGTTTTATCTGAACTTGGTCTAAAATTCCCGCCTGAACTCGGGCTGAATTCCCCGCCCTTTTGGAGCGGGGAATTTATATTGGTATTACTAAAAAATCACTCTCTAAACTTTGCGCTTTGAAATCTAATCTTATACACTATGTTTTCCGATTACGTCCGCGACTTCACCCGCTGACGCATTGCTGGGCAATAATTCCCCAAACCATATATTCGCCACACCGGGCGACATTTTCTTACCATGCTTTGGCCAATAAAGGCCGCTGTCTGTGCCAACCGGCATAATTGGCAATTTCAGATGTTCGGCGATAAACAACAATCCCCGTTTTATTTTTGTCCCACTACCCGGCACACTGCGCGTTCCCTCGGGGAAAATCACCAATGTCATTCCAGATTTAATTTTTTCGGCGACCGCATCGGTCAATTTTAACATATTCGTTGCCCCGCGTTTACGATTCACAGGTTGAAGACCAATTCGCCAAAACGACCAACCATAAATTGGAATCCATAACAACTCTCTCTTTAATATAAAAAACGCGTTTTTAATATGGGTAAATAAAATTGCTATTTCCAAGACTGATTGGTGTTTTGCCGCGATAATCGCCTTGCCATCATTTCTGGAATAAGTGCTGGTCATTGCGGGAATATCCGAATTTTCATCATCATCTGTATAATGAATTTGATATTTAATATGGGTAATAACGCGCGCCAACCACAATACCCCCATCGCATCCAGCATAACCACAAACCGCGATAGTTTTTTCGATGGCAACACCAACAACAAAATAGGCGCCCACAAAACAAACCACAAATACAAACAGATATAAAAAATTATTGTGCGCTTCATGGTAATTTCGGACTCCACGTTGGCTCCATACCATTTACACCATTTGGCAATTCAATATCATAAACATTTTGCCCTGTGATATCTATACTGCGAATATGACTGTGCCGCTGCGTATCAGATGTTTTTTCTGTTTCGTAATAAACCACGCGTCGCGACCCTGGCGCCCAAGATGGAGCCTCCATAAACCAGCCGCCCGTCAGGATTTTTTCATTTTTACCCTTTGGCGACATAATACCAACAAAGAATGTATCGTCCGCGATTTTTGTAAATGCGATATATTTGCCATCTGGGCTGAATGCAGGCGTTGCATACCGACCTGCCCCGAATGTAATTCTTTTTTCCGACAAATCTGATAAATTCATCAGGTGAATTTGCTGACTGCCCGACCGGTCCGAATTAAACGCCAGATATTTTCCATCGGGTGAATAACTGGGCGAAGTGTTGATTGACCCACCAAATGTCAACTGCCGCAACTTATTCGTATTCATATCAAATTCATACAGGTTTGTTTGATTTCCCTTTGCCAATGTCAATGCCACGCGCGCGCCATCTGGCGAAAACCGCGGCGCAAAGGTCATTCCACCAAATTGCCCCAACCGCCGTTGTGCGCCCGTATTCATATTCAGCGTCCAAACCATCGGCACATCATCACGATAAGATAAAAACACTATCGTTTGCATATTTGGTGAAAAGTGCGGCGACATAACCATATTTTTCCCGTCCGAAATATACCGAAAACCATACCCATCGCTGTCCATAATCGCCAGACGCTTTTCCCGATTTCCAATATCACCTGTTTCGGTTGTCAAAACAATTTGTGTATCAAAGTATCCAGATTCGCCCGTCAGTCTTTCATAAATCGCATCGGCCATAATATGCGCCAAACGCCGCACTGATTTTTTTGGTGCGACCAGTGTTTGCGCCTCTATCTGCTCTTTGCCTGCAATATCCCAAACATAAAATTCCAGTTTATATTTTCCGTCCGCGGTTGTGGTCAATTTACTTTGCACCATAACCTGGGCCCGAATTGCTGCCCAATCTGTAAAGACCGGCATTTCACCCATCTTGGTAAAAGTCGGATGCGCCGCCGATTTTATAATCCGAAACAAACCCGTTGATTTCAGGTCGCGCTCTATAACACCGCGTAATTCTTCGGCGACCTTTGTCTGTTTTGATTCAATTTTTTGTATTGCGATGGGCAACGGGGATAAATTTCCCGCAACAATATCAACCTTTAATTCCGCGCGCGCAACAAACGGCATCACAACCAAGGCAATCATTAAAATTATTTTTTTCAACATTTAATTCCTTTCCGATGACGCGATTTTATAAAACCCGCGCGCTATTGTCAATTATATATTGGTTTCTATTATCTCTCGTTTCAGACGAGCACGCAACTTTTTCATATCATCATATTTTGTAATTTTTCCATGCTCTACAACAGAAATATCCCCGGACTCTTCGGATACAACCAGAACCAGCGCATTTGATTCTTCGGACATTCCAATTGCCGCACGATGACGCGTTCCATACTTCCACCCCAGGTTTGTATTTTTGGTCAGTGGCAAAATCGCGCCCGCATTTAATATCCGATTATTACCCAAAATCATTGCGCCATCATGCAAAGGCGTTTTATTAAAAAAAATTGTTAAAATCAGTTCGCTGGAAATCGTTGCGTCTATTTTAACCCCTGTATTTGCAATTGTTCCGTCAAAGTCATAACGAAAAACCATCAACGCGCCCGTATGTTTTTTTGACATAAATTCAGTCGCCAAAATAATCTGGTCCAACGCGGCTTCGGTTGCATCCATTTCTTCCGTATTTTTTACACTATTTTGGGTAAACAGCGCGCGTAAAAATTTTATATGCCCCATCAACGCGAAAAATTTTCTTAATTCTGGTTGAAATACAACAACAACTGCGACAGACAAAAATGTCGCAATCAGCATTGTAAAACCACCCAATAAACGCAACTGCGCCCAAAACAACAACATACTGACCAACCATATAATCCCCAGCCCCACCAAACCACGCACCAGTTTTTCTGCGTTTGTGTTTTTAATAAACCGACGATAAAACAACCAGATAATAATTGTGATTATTACTAATTGAAAAACATCAACTAAATTATGTATAAAAAATTCCATTTTATTTCCCCAGTTCGTTTTTTACCAATGATTCTAAATCCGTGTTCATAAAGTCCGGATCCCCCTTTGCCGCGGGCGCCCCCTTGTCCATTGCGGTATTACACGGATGGTCGTCAGCCAACCAATTATTCAGCAAATCCCCCGCCAAATACCCCACACCTGCGCCCGCCACCAGCGATAATCCACCCGTAAATGGTGCCAACAATAACATTCCCAATCCCGCCGTCGCCGCAGTCCGCGACACCATCGCGCCACCATCAAACTTTATATCAGGCTCTGCCAAATCACCATCAAATTCCAAAGAATTTACAACATTGCCAGTAATGGAAAGTTTTATCCCGCGCACCGGCGTTGAAACGAATGATGTCTGGATACGCTCGGCACCTAAATCTACAAAGCCCGCCGCGCGCATATTCACCGCATTTGTTTGCACGGCAACCCCGCGTTCTGTTTCAGTCCGACCATTTCTGATTTTCAGATTTGCCACTGCACACGAAATATGAACCTTGTCATACTTATTTTTATCATCAACCATATCATGCACGCTGTGGCGCAGCGATGTGATAAAATCCTGACCATATAAATAATCAACTATGTCCGGCAGTGCCACCCCGCCCGCCGTGTTGCGCACACGCACAGGACCATTTATATTCGCCATTAAATCAGACAAATTATTCCCACGCGACCGCAGATAAAATTCCAATAACAAGGGTAATCCCGTTATTATATTATTTTCACGAACCCCGGATAATATCTGACCCATTTTAACGCCGATACCCTGTCCTGCGGCTGTTGCCGCGAAAATACCATTTTTATCGCGCGCACCACGCACTGATAAATTTATCATTCCATCTGCAAATCCTGTATCTGCGCGCACAACTAGTTTCCCATCACGCACAGAAACTTTTGCATTTATATCCGAAAACAGCATATCACGATACGGAACCAAGGACGCACAACTAATTTTAATTTCCCCATCAAACAAATCTAGATACTCGGTATAAAGTGGTGTATCTTGAAAAGCATTCAATGGTCTATTTGGGCGCACCCATGGTTTTTTATTTGGACCATACATATTTGGAAAAACCTGACCAACATTAAATCCAGAAGATTTAATAGTCATATTTATTGTCGGCTTTTTTTTGTTTTTTGATGCGAAAATATATTCCCCAGATATACCGATATTATTTTTACCAGTCGCAAATGATGATTTATGAATTGTGAATTTTTTATAATCCATTCCACCAGAAATGCTGATAGTCATCGGCGCAATTTTTATTAAATCCAAATCAAATAATTTTGCGACCTGTGCCGCATCACGAACATCGCCAGACACCACAAAGTCAATCGGCAGTTTTGATTTTGCATCAATCGCAATATCGGACGAAAACCGATTCTCACGCGATTGAATTGCCACACGCAACGGATATATACCGCGCGCCGCGTCCAATTTTGACATTGACACAACAAAAGAATACTTATGCTCTTTGGAATGTATATAACCATCATATTGAAATATATCTTTGCGTTTTTCCGATTCTATGAAAAATTCATCCAGCGCATAATTTTCTGTTTTGGTATCTGTTGATACCTGAACCGATAATTTTTTTATCAAAACTGAATTTATACCAATGTTTGTATTTACCAGATATTCTGGCAAAGCCGATTCTTTGCCCTGAACCGAGTCTGAATCTACCACACCAATTGAATATTCGCCTTTGTCATTTTTCTGAATATCAACATCAACCACTGATAAAATCAAATCGTTTATACGCGGCGTCCCTAATAAAGACAACAAATTCAGGCGTGCTCCGACCGATTTTATCTTTATTCCATCGGGATTTTTCGCCCAATCTTGCGATTTTATAACCACATCCCCCAGTTCCACACTCGGTGTCAGTGAAAATTTCCATCTGATTTTTCCGCGAACCTCTACCGGCATACCGGTTGCCGATTCCAACGCAGAATCTATTTCCCCCCTCAAAGTTTCCAGGTCAATTTGTGATACAGCAATACACAATGACACAACCACGCCAATAAAAAACATGGCGATAATTCGCAAAGTCATCAAAGGATATTTTCGCAGTCTCAAATTACTCCACCTTGAACTCTAAAAATTTCGCGGGCGCCGCCATAAAATCTGGCAACGACGCGCTAATCGTTATCTCTTTTCCTGTTTTTGGGTGCGTAAATGATAACCTATGCGCAAATAAAAACAAGTATTTTGTATTAAGAAGTGATTCCAAAAATTGTTCGCCTATTTCTTTTTTATTATACAACGAATCCCCAACAATCGGCGCATTTAATGAAAACGCCGCATGCAAACGCAACTGGTGCGTACGGCCAGTCAAAGGCATAAACCGAACCCAAGACAAAACATTTGGTAATTCCCCCAATACTTGATATTCGGTAATGGCGCGTTGCGGACGTTCTGCTGATTTTTCTTTTTCATCCAAAACCCGACCCCGCACAATAAAATTATCCAATCGTCCGACCCGTGGGGATACCGCGCCATTTAACAAAGCCAAATATTCTTTGCGTGCGGTTTTATCCTGAAATTGTTTGGATAAGTTTTGCGCCGCGCGCTGGTTTTTTGCAAGAATAATTACCCCGCTGGTTTCCCTGTCCAGGCGATGCACCGGTAAAATAGAATCGTATGGGAATAACGCCGCCGCCATTTTATCCAGTGATTTTTTTATTCCTGTTCCCCCTTGGACCGCCAGACCCGCAGGCTTATCAAACGCAACAAAATCGTTGTCATTTATAATTATCCGTTGGCGCAATTTTTCCAAATCCGCCAAAGAAAATCGTGTGCCATTTTCTGTTGTTGGTTTTCTCCCACCGGATACAACCAACGAATCCATAAACGGCGGAATACGCAATGCATTGCCTGTGCGTAAAACCTCGTCCCCCTTGCAGCGCGACGAATTTATTCGCATTTGACCCGTTCGGCACATTTTGTGAATTTCGCCTGTTGATATTTTCGGATAATGCCGTTTGACCCAACGGGATAATCTGATTCCGTCCTCGGTCGCAGAAATTATTTTATTATTCGCCATATGTTATCTGAATAGAGTTTTGACCTGTTATTGCACGACAATCACTGGGGATTGCGACCGCGCCGCTGGACCGCCCACCAGAATCACGATAACCAACTGAATCGGACCAAGCCTTGACCTTGAAATATTCGCAATCTGATGTTTTTAACCCTGTAATTGTTAAAATAAATTGTCGCATATCTGCGGGATTTACCGATAATGAATATGTTCCGCCATACGGATTTTTATTAGACAGACTGATTGCCGCAAAAACCGTGTCATTATTCAGCCCGGAAAAATCATCATATTCGCCGAAAATCATTCGGACACCTGTTATTATTTGCGAGACATCATCTTGGATTGTTGTTCTTTTTTGACTGCTCATCGCGGCAGAAATCATTGTGATTGCACCAACCGTTATAACGCCCATAATCGCCAAAACCCCCAGCATTTCAATCATAGAGCGACCTGATTCTTGTTTATTTAATCTCATTTTTTCTCCTATTTGATTTTTTCACTATAAATTGTATCATATCAAAAATGATTATTCAATTTAACAATTTGATTGAAAAAAGTCCAAAAATGCCCGGGGTTTATTTAATGTATGATGCGGGCGGGGATTTGTTATATGTGGGCAAAGCAAAAAATATCAGCGCAAGATTAAAACAATACACAGATATAAATAAATTGGAATGGCATAAACGGGTAATGCGTTCATTGGTTGCGCGGGTTGAATGGAAAATAACACAAACCGAATCGGACGCGCTGGTTTTGGAACAAGAACTGATAAAAACCCTGAAACCGAAATATAATATAATGATGACCGACGGGAAAATGTACCCAATGTTGGAATTGACGCGACATGAATACCCGCGTTTGATGAAGTTTCGCGCGCGGGTTACGAACCGAACGAATGTGTTTGGGCCATATCCATCGGTTGGCGCGTTAAATGATACAATTAAAATTATACAGCGAGTTTGTCGTATTCGAACATGCACTGATACTTTTTTCAAGAACAGAACGCGACCATGCCTGCTGCACCAGATTGGGCGATGCAGCGCGCCATGTATGAATGGTGCGGGATACAGCGACCAGGTAAAAATGGCGCGACAAATTTTAACAGGTGATGCAGGCGTTGTCGCAAAAGAATTGTCAAACGCGATGAACGCGGCATCAAAAAAAATGGACTATGAAGCGGCTGCTGTATTTCGGGATAAATTGGCGGCGCTGTCTGCGACATCTGCGCGCGGTCGTTTGCTGGATATTAAACAAAATATCGGATTTTATGAAAATTTTGATGCATTGGAAAAATGGACGGGCGCGAAATTTGACCGCGGGGTTGTGTTTGATAATTCGCACTTGTTTGGAAAAAATCCGGTGGGGGCAATGATTGTGTTTGGACGCGATGGATTTATAAAAAGTGAATATAAAAAGTTTCGTCTGAATAATAAATCTGCGGCGGGCAATGATATTGCAATGATGATTGAATTTATAACCCGCGCGCAAAAGTATGCGGGTAATGCGTTGTATATCGTTGATGGCGGACGGGCGCAATGGAACGCGGCGAAACAGGTCCTGGGGGACACGGCACCAATTTTGGGGGTGACCAAGGGTGATGTCCGCAACGGGGACGAACATTTTATTATGCCGGACGGCACAGAAAATTTTGATTTAGATAAAAAATCTGACTTGTTTTTATTTTTGCGAAGGGTCAGGGATGAGGCGCATCGTTTTGTTATTACCTTTCACAGGGCGCGACGCGGCGCGGACGCAATCACCAGCGCACTGGACGATATTGCGGGGGTTGGGGCGGCGCGCAAACGAGCATTACTCAATCACTTTGGCGGAACACGCGGGGTGGCGGATGCACACGTTCGTGATTTAATGCGCGTTCCTGGGATTTCTGCATCGGTTGCGGAAAAAATTTATAATCACTTTCATTGACAGGGCGTAAAAATCCTTTATAATCTGGAAAATGTTATAAAAGGATAAACAAT
>JAISHM010000018.1 GCA_031262525.1 Rickettsiales bacterium
GGCGGAACACTGCCACAAATAGCCCTAAATCGCCATAAACATACCACAGATATACTTAAAGTGAAAATAATGGAAAGGAATTATGAGCGCTCCGCTCTAACCAACTGAGCTACCGACCCAAAGTTGCGCCAATGTGGCTTGCAACTGCCGAATTATACCCACCGTTCGTCCGTTTTGCAAGTGCAAATTTTTGCCCTGTGTATCAAGCCGTGTATGCAATGTGTAGATAAAATTCACCCCCCCCCCCGTCAATCCCGCAGGAATCAGCGGTTTTTCACAATGCTGATACACGGTCGCCACACCGCCCGCTCAATCTGATTTTTTTGCAAAATATGTATCTAAAATTTGTGTTTTTCACAGCTCTTTTTTATTTTTATGATGCGACCGCCACCACAATATCCCACCATAAAAACACACTCCGCCCACCGATAAACAAACACCAAAAATCATAAAAATCTGCAAATTTTGTATTCAAAATATCCCAAATCATCTACACATTACATACACAGAAAATTTCTGAGCTGAGGATTTCGCCCCACACTCCGCACAAATCTGCGACTTTCCCCACCCCAGCTCAGAGCGGTAATAGTATTTTTTCGTTAGCACTGCAAAAGTTCTGATTTTTTGCACTAGATTTTAATAAATACCTAGCATTTTCATAATTTTTACTCTATACTTTGCGCATAATTATAAAGGTCGCAGATTATGAATAATGCAATTGTTTTACATGGCGTGGAAGAAAATTATGAAGAGTATATGCAAACGCTGAAAGAGCGCGGAAGTGAAATTCATTTGCACTGGTATCCGTGGATTCAAAATCAATTATTACAACTTGGTATCTTGGCACAAACACCGGAAATGCCTGCACCATATTTTACTGATATGAATTATGCAGATTGGGAAAAAATCATAAATGGATTTGATATAAATGAAAACACTGTCTTAATTGGACATTCTGCTGGCGGTGGATTTTGGGTTGAATATCTATCAAAACACCCAGATATAAAAGTAAAACAACTTATTATGGTTGCACCGTGGCTTGACCCAAACGGCGAAACCAAAGGGTTCTATAATTTTGAATTTGATAAAACTTTATCCGACCGTGTTGGTAAGATGGATATTTTTTATTCCACGGACGACATGGATATGATTATAAAATCAGCAGAGAAAATTATTACAAATTATCCAAAAACAGAAATTCACAAATTCAAAGACAAAGGCCATTTTACATTGAGTTGTTTGGGCGGTCGTGAGTTCCCAGAATTATTAGAGAGTGTGATAAAATGAAAATAACAAAATACCCACAATCTTGTTTTATGACTGAATCCAATGGAAAACGGATTTTGATTGACGCAGGTAATTTATCTTATTCGCCAGAGTTTGCAGACGAATGGGCAAAGGCAGACGCAATTTTAATAACACATAAACACGGCGACCATTGCTATGCAGAAGTATTAAAAAATTTTAATGCGCCTATTTATGCCAATTCAGAAGTTGCAAATATTTATCCCGAATTAAAAATAAATGTTGTAAAATCTGGCGATGTATTAGACTTGTTTGATAATATAACTGCGACCGTTGGAAATGCGTATCACGGATATATTCCGTGGTTAAAAGGTGCTGGTGAAATACACGAAAACATTAGTTGGATTTTAGAGATTGAAAATAAAAAAGTATATCTGACGAGCGACACAATTTGTTTCAAGAATGATTATAAGTGTGATGTGTTATGTGCGCCGGTATCGGCACACGGGCTTGTAATGTCGCCGTTTGAAGTTGCATTATTCGCAAAAGAATGTGGTGCAAGTTTGGTCTTGCCTTGCCATGCAGACAATCCAAAATTCCCAGTTGATTTTGAAAACTTGGAAGAAGAGTTTGCAAAGTTTGAAATAAATTATAAATTATTAAAACATAAAGAATCTATTGAGATTTAATCAAAGCCACCTGCGGGTGGCTTTTTTTAATAGAATAAATACGATGAAAGGAATGAATTTTTACCAATCTTTTGGCTTTGTGATTATGCGGCTGGCGGGGTGATAATTATTCCCCCCACAGTGCCGCAATTGGTACTGCCATCATACCGTTGCTGTATTTAATTGTTCGGTCGCCAGAATAAAGCACAATACCGATATACTTCTTTTTATTTTTCAATATATTATCACGAAACCATTCTTGATTTGCAAAATCAGTTGTTGCGACATTATGCCCCGCTTTGACTTCTATGCCCAAAACCACCCCGTCATCACGTTCAACCAGAAAATCAATTTCACGCCGTTCCCTATCCCTATATTGATAAAGAGAATATTCATCAGTTAAATTGATTTGTGCGGATAATTCCCCAAATACAAATGTTTCCATCAATTTACCTGATTTATCAACATCCCGCATAACATCATCAAAATTCCAGCCCAGCATATATGTCATTAGCCCCGTATCGGATGCATAGACTTTTGCTTTGCGACCAACCCTGTCATAATCTGTTTTTAACCACGGGGACACTTTATCAAAAATAAACAGCGCCAATAGCCAGTTTATATAACTTTCCAATGTCGGCTTTGTTAAACTAAGCGATGCGCCAATCGCATTATAATCCATAAATTTGCCAGACCACGCCGCCAAAATCGGCAATAATTCTTCCAAAGCGTCTTTACGGCGAATATTTGCAATATCTGCTAAATCGTATTCAATCAGTGTTTTGATGTAATCCCTGTGCCAACTTCGCTGTTTCGCGGGTGTTGTTTGACGCACAGCCTCGGGATAACCACCACGAAAAGCCAGTTCAAAAATTGCTTTTTTATCATATCCTTTTATCATTGTCGGGAAGTTGCCATTGAATGCACGTTCCAAAAATTTGGGTTGACGGCGCAGGATTTCCCCTTGGGCCAATGGGTGCAAACGAATGTTTTTAACCCGTCCTGCTAAACTTTCCGTTGCGCTTGGCATTGTTTGTAAATTCACAGAACCAGTCAGCAAAAATTGACCATTACGATTGTTTTTATCAACAATCATTTTTATCTCGGGAATAATTTTTGGGGCTTTCTGAATTTCATCTATAACCAATGTTTTAACATCTGTTGTAACAAAACCCTTTGGGTCGGACAGTGCCAAATCCAATAATTTATTATCATCAAGCGTCAAGTAATCAAAATCAGAATTTCCAACCTGTTCAGTCAAGGTTGATTTGCCCGTTTGACGCGCCCCAGATACAATAACAACCCGCCTGTCATTCAGTGCAGATTTAAGTGGTTTAGTCATCCATCTTTTATATTGTTCGGTCATAATCATATACCTTTGGGTTCTTTGCGATAATAATAGCACGTATTCCGCAAAAAGTCAAATACATTTTCCGCAAAAAGTAAAATAGAATGTCCGCGTAAATAGCAGTAAAATTATTATCCTGTGTATCAAGCCGTGTATGAAATGTGTATCGCTACGCATCAACCTGGCACGCTTTGGATAGCCTTGGATATACCTAAAATAATAAAAAGGAATTATAATAATTTTTCATATCGATGCAGATATTCTATCAAAACATCCATAGGTTTTTTTTCTAATAACATTGCTTCAAAATCTATTATAGTACCAGAACCCCAGCCGCAACCATAACATTTAAATACGGTTATATTACTGCCTGAGTATAAAGGCATATTACTAAATGGATAAAAAACACCTTCCGGATCACAAACGAGTTTATTATAAAACATTACTAATGAACCTTGCGTTTCTGAATGAAATGGACATATAGCCTTTGCACGTAAATATCCTTGGTTTATTTTATAATCGGGTAATAATCTTTTAAATTCAAAAACACCATCTATCTTGGACAAGAAAAAACCCAAAGGGTCGTTGTGATTCGTTTTAGGGTTTGTATAATCTCCGAATGCAAGAGTACAACCATTATATCCGCAATTATCCGTGAACCGTCCCGCGAATTTAATAATCGATTTAATTTTTTCGTTACACATTATACATTCACATTTTGTTTTTATAATTGTGGCATATATTTTACGATTTTCAAGTTTTTTATAAAAACTTATTTGAAATTGCAAATTTATAAATTCATTCTATAATATTCATACATTACAAAGGTTTTTCTATGAAACATTTTCGCGTTATTGCGCCCAGTTCTGCATTTTTCTATAACGAATCTGAATTTCCGTTGGCGATTTCCCGCTTTCGTGAAATGGGTATTGAAATCTCATTCGGCAAATGCTTGGGTAACGGCGGGCTTATGGGTTCTGCACCGCTTGTTGACCGTGTCCGTGAATTTAACGAAGCATTTTTAGATGATTCCATTGACGGAATAATCACAATCATTGGCGGTACAAACAGTCAAGAAATGCTTGATTTTATTGACTGGGAAAATATCAAAAAACACCCGAAATTCTTTTGCGGATTTTCTGATATAACGGTGTTGCAAAATGCATTACTGGCAAAAACAGGTATGGTCAGTTTTTCGGGTCCGCATTTTACGACTATGTATCATAAACAAAATGCGGAATACGCAATTGAAAATTTCAAACTCGCATTGAATGGCGGTACATGGGAATTGCACCCGTCATCAAAATGGGCAGACGACAAATGGTATATGCACCAAGACGACCGAACTTTTTATCCAAACGACGGGTGGAAAGTATTAAACGCGGGCACGGCATCGGGACGCATTATTGGCGGAAATAATTCATCATTGGCATTATTGCAAGGAACCGAATATATGCCGTCATTAAAAGATTCTGTATTATTTTTGGAAGAAACCGAATTGCGTGAAGGAGACGATGATGAAACTTTTGAATTTTTCCTGCGGCAATTGGGCGGAATTGAAAAATTACCCGATTTTGACAGTGTGCGTGGATTGGTAATTGGACGTTTTCACAAGGGTGCAAATGTTACAGACGAAAAATTACAATATATGATGCAAAATCACCCAAAGTTGCAAAAAATCCCTGTTATCGCAAATGTTGATTTTGGACATACAACGCCGATATTTACTTTCCCGATTGGCGGGTATTGTGATTTTTCCGCAACGGTAAATGGCAAAATTAAATTACAGGTTGGATATTAACGGAATAATCACATCCGTCATATATTTACGCATATCGTCCAGTTTGATTAAATCAGGGTCTGATAATTTTGCCGCGTCTATCCATTGTATTTCGTACCCCGAGTCTTCGTTTTTGCCAAACTTTAATTCAGTATCCGCAGGCACGGGTGCGATAAAGTAAGTATGCTGTTCGGTTTTTGCGCGTCGTTTCCAAATATCCCGCACAGGCACAATAATTGGATTTGGCACATCGCGCAAATTTTCAATAACTGGTGTGGCGGTATCCCCTAACTCTTCACGCAATTCACGAATAATTGTTTCACGCGGTGTTTCATCATTATCACGACGGCCACCAATCGGCGCGTACCACCGATTATCATAAACAGAAAGCGCAACTTGTTTTTTGCCGTCTATAATCCGCGCTGGCAAAACATATGACGCAAAATTCATTTCCATTAAATTATTATCATGAAAAATCACGGGATACTTTTCGTCCGCATCAATTGGTTCAAACTCTGATCGTTTACAATCAAAAGTATTTTCATCTATTGCCAGCCCAGAATCATCGCGCTTTGTTCGTTCCAGAACAGAATTGCGCGCGGTTTCCATATCGCAAAGAATAATGTGGAATACAACATTGTCGGTAATTTCTTTTGCGCATGCGTATGCCGCGCGCCGCTGTGCCACAGACCACAGACCAGTGCCGTCAATAATTACATTGTTCCCATTTTTAATAAGCTGTTTAACCTTCACCCAAATTAAATCATTATTTTCATCACCCGATAAAATCACAGCGGGCAAAGAATGCGCCAATTGCTTGGCAATGGTTGTCTTGCCAAATCCAATAAAACCATGCATAAGATGGATTGTTGCGGTCATAAAACAACCCGCCTATTTACCACCATTTTCTGCAAGTATTTTTTGGGCATAGCAACTGACAATGTCGCGTAAATTATTTGGCAAGACCAATTCTTTTTGACGGGTGGTATCATTGAATTTTGTGTATAACAAAGAAACCAGTGTCGCATAATTTTGCTGCATTTTTAATACCAAATCTGCCGGAATTTCCGGTGGGGTATCGCCAGGATTCCATTCGTTTGCGGCTTTAAGGCTTGTCATAAAATCACGCAATACCTGTTTATCCATACTGATTGGTTTTCTGGTCGCCAGACTTTCTGTTAAAACAATACGCGATGAATCTGGGGTTCCGACCTCGTCCCCCAGGATTGGCACTTTTGGATTATTCGGGTCAATCCCCCATTCAAACTTTGTATCCATCATCGTCAAACCAAATCTGTTATACACATCGTTTATGTGCTTGTATAAACGCAATGAACGACTCTCTATTAAATCATATAAACTCGCGTCGTATCCCATTTCGAACATCATCTCGCGCATTTGGTCGCGGGTTATATTTTCATCATGCTTGCCATATTCTGCCTTGGTAGATGGTGTGAAAATTGGTTTTTCATATTTATCACATAATTGCAGTCCGCACGGAACCCGATTCCCAGCGATTTCTTTATAATAGTCTGATTTATATACCTGTTTATCAAATGGGTCAAATTCATTAAAAACTTCACCTTTTTCGCTTTTTTTGCTGGTTGCCAGATTATACTCTTTTACAATACTGCCGAAATGATAACCGCGCACAATTGTTTCAAACGGCAACATTTGTAATTTTTTTGCAATGATGGTGCGCCCAATATAGTTTGGACCGATTCTTTTAACAGACTTTTGTGTTTTAATGAAATCTATATCGGTATCTATCTTATAATAACCCGCAATTTCTTTGAAATAATTAGAAATAAGCGTCAGGAAAATCCCCTTATACGGAATAACATCATAAAATTTAACATCGTATCCAGACACCTTGTCCGTCGCAATGGATAAAATATGTTTGCCGCCATCGTTATAATCATAAGTATCGCGAACTTTGCCACTATTTAATAATTTATAACAATTCAATGTAGAACTATCGCTATTTTTCATACCTTGAAATTTTTTTATTTGGGCATTTATCATATTATAATATAGCTCGCTTTTCTCGTTTTGCATTTTATTTTCCTTTGGTTTATTTGTGTGGGATTGTTTTTTGTCCCCTGGCACCCCCCATGATATACCCCTCAAAATTATGCGTTTTTCCCCATATTTCTAATGCTTTATTATTTTTTATATATTCGCTGTTGTTTTCCAAAAATTTTTGGG
Source organism: Rickettsiales bacterium (assembly GCA_031262525.1). Classification (GTDB taxonomy): domain Bacteria; phylum Pseudomonadota; class Alphaproteobacteria; order Rs-D84; family Rs-D84; genus JAISHM01. The sequence goes on from JAISHM010000018.1 coordinate 7,250, forward strand.
CTCTGAGCGATGCATTTTTGAGTTCTTTTTGATATCCGCCGTATGCAATCATCCCCAACAATAAAAAACAAAACACCCAAACGCCCGCGCCACCATTGCCACCGCTGTTATTGTTTGTTTGATTATTCTGATTTTCTGACATTTTTATATTCACCCACAAAAAAAAAGCGCGCCAAACCGACGCACTTTTTTATATTTTTATTTTTCAATGCTATTATGCTCTGGCCGTAGATTTAACCCGTGTTGTTTTACCATGGCATCTAATACATTAAACCCTTTGGTAAACCCAGTTATTTTTGGATTTTTTGATAAAGTTTCATTTTTCATTATAATTCACCTATGTTTTTTTTACCATTCATCCCGTTGTTGCCCGAATAATACCCGATTTCCAAGGGTTTGTCAAGCGATTTTTATTTATCTGCTTCAACCATTTCTATACCCTGACCTGCGACCACCGCGGTTATGGATTTTTGTGCGGGCTCTTCGGTAATTGTTTCTTCTTTGGTAACGCGCGCACGGCGGTTTTCTGCATTTGCCACACCATCGCCCGTTTTGATTTTAAGGTCATTTTCGCCCGCAGACACCGCGACAATTTGACCAGACGGGATTCCATATTTAATCAGCATATCCCGAACAATTTTTGCCCGTTTGCCCCCCAATGCATAGTTATACTTTTTTGACCCCATTGTATCGGTATGCCCAACAACCGACACTTTCAGATTACGATTAGTATTCGCCGCATTCGCCAATTCACGAATAATTTTTTCATATTCTGGCTTTATAATTGCTTTATCAAAGTCAAAATAAACCTCAAACACTTCTTCTACTATTTTTTCCTTTGGTTCCAGCGGGATTTGTTGAACCTTTAACACCGCGCGCGACGCGCCCTGATTTTGCATATTATCCAGTTTTGCGTTTATGGCGGCGACCTCGGCCCGCATCAACAACATCATTTTTGTAAATTCTTCGCGCGAAACCATATCGTCATTATTATCAGGCTCTGCCTTATGTTCGTGCTGACCCGCCAGTTGCGCCGATACCAGGTGCATTTCTTTGTTTATATTTCGGTCGCCGCCGTTCAAGGTTTTATCCCCGCCATAGATATTTTGATTAAACACCATTGGTTTTACAGGCTCTGGATTTATCAAATGCGCCGGCAAATTTACATTATTTACAATCACAACACCTTCGCGTGCGCGCATTTGCCCCGCCGTAACATTTGATGGTTCTGGGTAATAAACTATTTCAGTTGTCGGTTCCGGGGCAACAATTTTTTGTGGCAGATTTTTTGTAAATTGCGTTCCGCAACCATTGTGATTTCCCGCACGCAAAACCCCCATCACCGACATAAAGCGCGACCGACATTCGTTCGCAGTCCCCATCTGACCACTGGACACAGCCGATAACCAGCAATCATACTTTGCCTGGGCCTCGGCCGCTTCTATCGGGCAATATTCAGACATATCGCGTTTCAACACATCTATTAAATCATTGCACGCAGTGGATAATTCCATAGACAGCGCCCTGTCCCCGATGTTCCAATTGTCCATAGCCTCGGGCATGGGGGTTTCACCACTGAACGCGACCACAGCCTTGTGCGCAAAGATTTCACCAATATCTGGATATCCGCTGCGACGCGCATTAAAGATTGCGTATGAACGATAATTTATCGCCAACTGATTAAGAAAACTATCAGGTGCGACAACTTGCGTTGTGTCCAGCGCCTCGACATAATCAACCGTTGGGGTTGCATAATTTTCATCCCCAGATGTCCCCGCGCAAGCGGTCAATGTAATAATACCCAACAAAGCGAAAAGTTTTTTCATTTTACAATCCTCTACTAATTAAAATAATTATAACAAATTTAATAATTTCAATCAAGCACGGAAAATGATATAATCATCGTATGAGAATACCATTATTGCTTTGTATCTTGGACGGGGTGGGACTGCGCGACGCGAAAAAATTTAACGCGGTAAAAATGGCGAAAATGCCATTTTGGGAAACCCTGCAAAAATATCCACACGGCGAATTGCGTGCGTCTGGCACGGCGGTTGGACTGCCCCCTGGTGTTATGGGAAATTCCGAGGTTGGACACATAACAATCGGTGCGGGCCGTATTGTGAATCAGTTTTTGCGCCGCTTTGCACTGACCGATTGGAAAAAAAATCAGGCATTAAAAAAACTGATTTCGGATGCAAAAAAATCCAGCGGTGTCGTGCATTTAATTGGAATGATGTCGGACGGGCGCGTTCATTCTGATATTTCCGAAATTATTTTTATTGGGAAAAAATTGACCGCGGCAAAATTAAAAATATGTATTCATTTTATTTCAGACGGGCGGGATACACCACCCAGGTCCGCTGAAAAATATATTAAAAAATTGCAAAGGGAATTTAGCAGCGAATTAAAATCTGGTTCGGTTTGGTTTGGGTCGCTGATGGGACGATACTTTGCAATGGACCGAAATCAAAATATGGCGCGGACGGAATCTGCGTTTAACGCAATCGCGTGTGGCAATGGAAAATTCAACGCATTTGACATAAATTCAGCGTTACGGGACGCGTATGCGCGCGGGGAATCGGACGAATTTATCAGTCCGACAATAATTACAAAAACGCCGATAAAAAAATCAGACACTATTTTATTCTGTAATTACCGCGCGGACCGCGCGCGCCAGTTGCTGCGAATGTTGTTAAAAACAGGCGCAAAACTTTTCGGCTTTTCCAATTATGGAGAGGGTCTGGACAAAAAAATTACACCATTATTGCCGGACACCACAATAAAAAACACATTGGGTGATGTTTTGGAATCTGTGGGGTTGCGCCAATTGCGAATTGCAGAAACCGAAAAATATAATCACATAACTTATTTTTTTGACGCAGAGAAAACTCTTGATTTTTCGCATGGGGAAAAACTTTTAATCCCCAGCCCACGCGTCCGTGCGTTTGATACAAAACCAGAAATGAGCGCGAAAAAAATCACAGACACCCTGTTAAAACGAATCGGTGATTTTGATATGATTATATTAAATTTTGCAAATGGTGATATGGTTGGACATACTGGGAATTTACCTGCGACGATTCGCGCTATGGAATTTTTGGATTCACAACTGGCGCGTATTGTTCCGCGAATTTTGGAAATTGGCGGGGTGGCGATTATAACCGCGGACCATGGAAACGCCGAAAAAATGCGTGATAAAAATGGAAAAATTCCAAAGACTTCACATACAAAAAACCGCGTTCCGTTTATTGTAGCGGGACTGGGGAAAATAAAAATTCGCAATGGGGGATTATCTGATATTGCGCCAACGATTCTGAAAATTTTGGGGATTAAACAGCCGCCACAGATGACGGGGCGTTCCTTAATCTCTTAAAAAAATCCTGTAATAATTTTTTGGATTCGTCTGCGATTTTTTCCACAAAAACGACATCTGGTTTATACAGATTTTTTTGCGTTTCATAAACGCGCGCGCCGTGCATTATTCCGCCACCTTTTTCGTCCGCCGCGACAAAAATTATGCGTTTGATTCGCGCAAAAGAAATCGCGGTCGCGCACATTGCACAGGGTTCCAAACTGACATAAATTTCGCAATCGTCCAAAAATTTTTTACCCAGTTTTTTACATGCGCGATTTATTGCGACAATTTCCGCATGCAGGGTTGGATTCTTTTTTTGTTGAACCTGATTACCTGCGCGCGCAATAATTTTTCCATTTTGGACAATTACCGCGCCAACCGGCACATCGCCGTGGGCTGAGGCATGCCGCGCTAATCGCAAAGATTCCTTGATAAACTTATCCATAATGAATATACTTTACCCTATGGATTCAAGATTACAAGTCATTTCTGGAAAATATCGCGGAAGAAAATTACACCTGCCGCCGAATTCGCGACCAACACAAAATCGCGCCAGAATCGCGGTCTTCAATATGCTCTGCGATTTACGCCCACGCGTAATTTGGGATGCATTTGCGGGCAGTGGTGCATTCGGTATTGAATGGATTTCAAGAACAAATTCCGCGGTAATTTTCACCGATACAGACGCTGACGCGATTAAAACAATTAAAAAAAATATGGCGAATTTGTCGGACGCGAAAGCAAAAATTATACAGCGCGACGCGCTTGATGCTGCGCCCCAAATTGCCGAGAAAGCAGATTTAATCTTTATTGACCCGCCATACGCCGCGCCAGAACTGGGCGAAAAACTGATTAGAAAAATTGCGCCAGCAATCAAACCAGATACAATTATTGTATGGGAAATGGAAAAAAATTTCACGCATTCACCATTACCGAATAACCTGAGAATCATTCGCGACAAAACATACGGACGCGCCCGATTTTTAATTATAACCGCTGACCAATACTAATTATTCTGTTGGATAATTACGGGGAAACGCATCGCCACCGGGATGCTGTAAATCAGATTTAACGCCGCAACCAGCGACAATAATTCCCAATACAAAAAGTAAAACTATTTTTTTCAATTTTTTCTCTTTAACCCAAAAAATAAATTTATATAAGATGATTGCGTCGCGGTTTGATTTGCGAAGTGTATAAAAATACACGAGCAAAGTAAAACGCAAGCAGGCATCCATAAACACTCTTAAAAAATAAATTTATATGAGATGATTGTGTCGCGTTTTAATTCACGAAGTGTATAAAAATACACGAGCAAAGTAAAACGCAAGCAGGCATCCATAAAAATTTATTTTTTATTGACCCATCAGTGTGCTGGTGATAATCGGCAAAGTATTCGTAATTGAACCCAATGCACTGCCACCACTGCTGGATAAGATTTGTCCTATTTGTCCCATATTCGTTCCCGCAGACGAGCCACCCAACCCACCGATTGCTTGCCCCAACATACCCTGCCATAATGCTGCTTGTTTTTGTGATATAACCGACGGGGCGCACCGCAACGACTTTTCACGCAAGGCCACAATTCTTGATGCCTCGTCCGGCAATAAATCCGCATCTTCAAATCCAATCGCTGCAAAAATTTCATACAGGTCAGAAACATAAATTCGATTTGATTCCGTATCCGTCCCGGCCGCGTCTTTCAGAGAATAACCCTTACCCGGATAGGGATAATTTGCATAAATTTGTTTTTTATCCGAATCGCTAGTGAACGCGTCATAGCAAGGTTGCGTCCCCTGGGCCAACCACCTTACACTATATTTATAATTTGTTCCCTGCTCACACGGCGCACGCCCCGCCAACACAGGCATCGCACCACCCGCACGCGCCCATTCCTGGACCATTTTTTTAACAAAATTTACATCCGAGTCTGATGGCTCGCACTCTTTGGTCAGCGCCTGTTGTTGCGATTTCATGGTCTGGACACTGGTTATCAATCCCAATGCAGTTGGTATCAGGCTGTTCCCAGACAACACCCCACCCGTATCCTGGGGCTGGGCCGCGACGCTGGACGCCTTTTTAATTTGGATTGCGCCATTCGCCATCGGCATAATCATCACCGATGTGATTAAAGGCAATACAAAAAATGCGAATATCTTTTTCATTTCTCTCTATTACAATTTTATCAGAAAATCTGTTGCAAATCAAACCTTTTTACAATAGTATTATACAGATGGTGAAAAAGGATAGAAATTTTTTGATTTTCAGCAACCACCGCCGTATTCAACGCCTGTGGCAATTTATTTTTACGGGCTGGGGATTGGTCTTGATTATTGTGCTGATTGCGGGTTCTATGATATCCAAAAATATCCAGTTGTTGCCTATATCCGGAATAAATATGTCCGATGTAATCCAGAATCAGTTCAAGATGACCGCACCCGCTTTTTCTGGAACTGACGCCAACGGACAACCTTTTTCAATTTCTGCGGATTCCGCACACCAAGAATATAACACTCCGAATTTTGTATTTATGGATAACATTCGTGCAAAAGTTATCCGAATTGTGGATAACAAAAAAATCACTGATAATATATCAGCACGCAATGGGAAATATGATAAAATAAAAAAGAGTATTACCCTGACTGGAAATGTTCGAGTGAATTCCAGTAATGGGGATAAGATATTGACCAACGAATTAGTGGTGAAATTATGAAAAATGCTGTATTAAAAATTGAACACTTGTCAAAAAATTATGGGAATCGTGTTGTTTTGCGCGACATATCTTTGTCGGTGGCCCAGGGTGAATCCATTGGTTTATTGGGACCAAATGGCGCGGGTAAAACGACTACGTTTTATTGTATTACGGGGCAGATTCAGGCAACCAGCGGTCAAATTTTTCTGAACAGCCAGAATATTACACACCTACCATTTTTTCGTCGGGCACGACTTCGCATTGGCTATTTACCCCAGGAAAATAGCGTTTTCCAGGGTCTGTCGGTTGAACAAAATATTATGGCGATTTTGGAAATAGTGCAATCCAATCCTGCAAAGCGCGAAAAAAAATTAAATGAATTATTGAATGAATTTGCAATTGAACATTTACGGAATTCGCCGGCAACCGCGTTGTCCGGTGGGGAACGACGTCGTGTTGAAATTGCGCGCGCATTGGCAACTGACCCTAAATTTATTTTGCTGGATGAACCATTTGCGGGGATTGACCCGATTGCGGTCAGTGAAATTCGTGCGTTGGTATCGCAATTAAAAAATCGTGGATTGGGGGTTATTATAACCGACCACAATGTGCGCGAGACTTTGGACGTGACGGACCGGGCGTATGTCCTGCACGAGGGGAAAATCCTGGCGCACGGAAACGCGGAAAAGATTGTAAATAACCCATTGGTGCGCAAAGCGTACTTGGGTGAAAACTTTAAGATGTAAAAAAAGACGGAAAGGAAAAATGGCAAGCATAGAAAAAATTCACGCACGACAGATTTTGGATTCGCGGGGCAACCCAACGATAGAGGTTGATGTTCGGTTATCGGGTGGGGTGTTCGGACGCGCCGCCGTCCCCAGTGGTGCCAGTGTTGGTTCGTATGAGGCATTGGAATTACGCGACGGCGGACGCGACTTTATGGGGCACGGGGTGTCAAATGCGGTTCGCAATGTGAATAAAATTATCGCGCCAAAAATCATAAAAATGAATCCAGCCGACCAAGCAGCAATTGACTTTGCCATGATAAAATTGGACGGCACAAAAAATAAATCGCGCCTGGGGGCGAACGCGATTTTGGGTGTGTCGTTGGCGGTGGCGAATGCGGCGGCGGGGTCTGCGGGATTACCACTTTATAAATATCTGCGCGAACTTTTTGAATTAAAAAGCCGTCGTTATATTATGCCGCGCCCAATGATAAATATTATAAATGGCGGACGGCACGCGGACAATGATTTGGCGATTCAAGAATTTATGATTATCCCAAAGACGAATGATATTTTGCGGGCTGTTAAAATAGGCTCGGAAATTTTTCATCATCTGGGGCGAATGCTGACGGCGCGCGGATTGAATACTGGCGTTGGGGACGAAGGGGGATATGCACCGAATTTAACCCAAACGCGCGATGCATTGGATTTAATTATGTTGGCGATAAAGTCTGCGGGGTATTCGGCTGGGCGCGATGTTGGACTGGGGCTGGACGTGGCGGCGGGCGAATTTTATCAAAATAAAAAATATCATCTGGACGGACAGGTTTTTAACAATAAACAAATGATAAAGTTTTATACGGACCTGGCTCAAAATTATCCAATTATTTCTATCGAGGACCCATTTGCTGAAAACGATATGGCGGGTTGGCGCGAAATTACAAAAAAACTGGGACGGCGGGTTCAACTGGTTGGGGACGATTTATTCGCAACAAATCCGGCACGATTGCGACGCGGGATAAATGATAAAATCGCAAATGCGATTTTAATAAAACCAAATCAAATTGGAACTTTGACCGAAACACTGGAAACAATCAAAATCGCCCAGGGGGCAAAATATGGGGTAATTATCTCGCACCGCAGTGGTGAAACAGATGACACAACGATTGCTGACTTATCGGTGGCGACAAACGCAGGACAGATAAAAACGGGCAGTATGTCGCGAATGGACCGAATCGGAAAATATAATCGGCTGATACAAATTGGGGAAGAAATTTGATAATAACAATAAAATATATCTTTGCTGTATTATTGTTGTTGATGATTTTTATCGCGCCGGCGTGGTTTGCGGCCCAGGCAAAAAAGAGTGCGCCAGAACAAAGGGTTATTCGTTATGCTAATTTTGGATTTGGTTGGACGGGGGTTGGGTGGCTGTTTGCGTTATGGTTGGCGACGCGAAAATAAAACCTTGCAAAATGGGAATTTTTCGTCTTTAATAAAGACAGAGTTAAACAAAAGGAAAAGATATGGCTGGAAGTATAAATAAAGTAATTTTGGTTGGAAACATCGGCAGCGACCCCCAGGTTCGCACAACAGGCAATGGGCAAAAGGTTGTAAATTTTTCGTTGGCTACATCTGAACGTTGGAAAGACCGCGCAACGGGCGAGCAAAAGGAACAAACCGAATGGCATCGTGTTGTGATTTTTAATCCTAATCTGGCCGAGGTCGCAGAAAGAATGCTGCAAAAAGGAACCAAGTTGTATATCGAGGGGCAGTTAAAAACACGCAAGTGGCAAAATCAACAGGGACAAGATGTTTATACGACCGAGGTCACATTGAATCAGTTTTCTGGTCAAATGGTAATTTTGGGTGGTGCAAAACAAATGACTGGGGACGCGGGCGATTACGCAGCAGCACCGGTTGCGTCTGAGCCAGCCCAAAAAATAGATGTATCGCAAATCAGCGACGATATTCCATTTTAAGGGTCGGGCGTGAATTAAAAGCCTTGTAAATTAAACCTTGTCCTTTATAAAGGACTAGGTTTTTAATTTGAAAATTCATTATTTATAAATTCATTTTTATAAATTCATAAACGAAAACAAAGTTTTCGTCATACCCGCGACGGCGGGTATCCACTGCCCCGCAGGGATTTGATTTTATCGTTGTCCTTTATAAAGGACAAACATTTCTCTTATTTTAACTGGTTCCCCCGCCCCGAAACCTTGTCCTTTATAAAGGACAAGGTTTTTTTACTGACACTGACACTAGTTTATAAACCCACCGGATTGCATTTTCCACAATTTTGCGTATTTACCACCACGACGCAATAACTGTGAGTGCGAGCCGGATTCTATAATTTTTCCCGCATCCATCACAACAATTCTGTCCATATTTCGCAGGGTTGAAAGGCGATGCGCAATCGCAATTGTTGTGCGCCCCGCGGACAAAGTATCAAAACTTTTTTGGATTGAATCCTCGGTTTCACTATCCAGCGCGCTGGTCGCTTCGTCCAAAACCAGGATTGGTGCGTTTTTCAAAAATACACGCGCAATCGCGACCCTTTGTCGTTGCCCCCCCGATAATTTTATCCCGCGGTCACCGACCAAGGATTCATACTTTTTCGGGGTTTCCATTATAAATTTATCTGCATCGGCCTTTTTTGCAGCCGCGCGAATTTCCCGCATACTGGCGCCGAATTTTCCATATCCTATATTTTCCTGTAAAGAACGATTAAACATAGTTGGTTCCTGGGGCACAAACCCTATTTGTGTCCGCAGGGAATCCTGGGTCACATTTTTAATATCCTGACCGTCAATTAAAATCGTGCCGCTGCGTGGGTCATAAAAACGCATCAGCAAATTTACCAAAGTAGTTTTACCCGCGCCCGATGTTCCGACCAATCCAATTTTTTCCCCTGGTTTTATGGTTAGATTAAAATCTGATAAAATCTGGCGCTTTCTTCCATAATGAAACGACACTCCACGAAATTCAATTTTACCCGATTTAACTTTTAACTCTGTTGCATTTGGCGCATCCATATCCTCAATCGGTTTTACCAATTCTTCGTAAGATTTAACCGCACTGCCATGTGTTCCAACCAGCGATGGGATTTGCCGCACTATCTCTGCGATATTTCCAGCAACACTTATATAAATTGTCGTTGTAAATACTATATCCGCGATTGTCATTGTGTCATCAATATACATTTTTACACAAAATAATGTTGTCAGTGCAAACATAGCGTCCCAAACAAAACTGGGTAACCACGAAAATATCCGAACCAGAAATTCTGAATACAATCTATTTTTAACTGCTTTTTTACGCACAGGCATCAAGTGTTGTCTTTCAATTTTTGCGCCCGCAAACAATTTAATGATATTGTAATTAGTCAATGTATCTATGATTTTACCCGACAAATGAGACGATGATTCAGCTGCTGTTTTTGACGCACGATTCATCGGACGCATCATAACCAGACTGAATATAAAACGAAAGACGAATATCCCCAACAACATCAACGCCACATAATAATTTATATGAAAGACCAAGCCGATATTTACAATCATAATTATTGCCGCCGCAAACATCAACGCTATATAAAAAAAATTACTCAATCCACCAAATACATAGTTTATTTGCTGATTTATTTTTCCCGACATACGTCCCGTCCAGAATGACATAGACTGCTGGCTGGTATAATCAAGCATTTTTTGGGATAAAGTATTAGATTGAACCTGTATCCATCTGGTCCACATTGCATTAGAATAAGCACCTGCAGTATTTCCTATCAAAGTAATCACAAAATACGTCCCTATTAAAAACAAGGCGTTTGACCATAAAACATCAACACTGGTATAATTTTCAAACAGCGCTACAAACCATTTTTGAAACAACGGATAATAAATCCCCATCAAAAGTTCAGCCAGCAAAAACAAGAAAAGCCAAAGCGATAAATAACCCAACTTTGGACGCACAGCATACTTCCAATAAAATCCCATCAAATTGGCAGGTAAATCATTGTTGTCATTTGTAGTTTTATGAATTTTTGTTTTCATTTTTAATCAACAAAACTGAAATCAGTTTTTTCGTCTATGCCGGCGATTGTTTCCACAATTAAATCTATTTCTGCCTGTAAGTCGTTCCAATTACAAACCTCGGACGGGGAATGCATATAACGATTTGGTGTTGAAATCAACGCGGTAATAACACCGCTTTTGCTGGGCGCTATTTGCCCAGCGTCCGTTCCAAATGGGGAATTAGACGCCGCAAACTGGTGCGTTATGTTTTTTTCTTGCGCTGTTTTCTTTAACAAAGCAAACAATTTTGGATGCGTCGGCAGACCGCGCGTAATCACAGCACCACCACCCAATTTTATATCCGCCCTAGATTTCATTTTTGATGTTGGATAATCAGACGAATGTGTCACATCAACAGCAATTCCAATTTGTGCGTCCGATGCGTATGCGGAAACCCGTGCCCCAAATGCCCCCACCTCTTCTTGTGCGGTTGCGACCGCTTCGACACAAACATTTATTTTTTGTTTTGACAGAGCGCGCAATACTTCTAAAACAACGAATGCGCCTGTTTTATCATCCAATCCGCGCGATGCAAAATTATTATTTTGCAGTTCTGTAAATTTATGGTCAACCACACCGATATCACCAACAGACACCAACTTTTCTGCGTCTTCTTTGTTTTTTGCACCGATATCTATAAACAAATCTCTGAATTTTGGGGTTTTATCCCGTTCTGGCATATCCATTAAATGAATTGCATTTTGTCCAACCACACCATAAATAATTTTATTGTCTGTGCCAATAATTTTTACATGTTGCCCCATAAATATCCGCGTATCCCAACCACCAAGACCAGAAATTGTTAAAAAACCCTCGCTATCTATATTCTGAATAATAAATCCCAATTCGTCATAATGCCCCATTAAAACAACTTTGATTTTTGCATCTTTGTTGATAACCGCATGCGATGACCCCATCACATCACACCAAACATCATCTGTGATTTTTTTTGCCTCTGACATCCAACATTTTGCTGCCTGTTGTTCGGACCCGCTTGGCGAAATAGTTTCACATAATTCTTTCAGAAATTTTTTATTCATCCTTATTCCTTTTTATCCACACTTTCTTCATCATCATCGTCCGCAGCATTCAGATTTAATTCCTTTGGCACGCCGATGATATTTTCAATTTTTTCCGTTGCAGTATCTAAATCCAGTTTATACAGCGCTGCGTATTCTTGCGCCATACGTTCCAGCGCCCGCAGATACAGCCCGCGTGCCGAAAAAGTCATAGCGTCCGTGGCGTTACGGCGTTGCAAATCACGCACCACTTCGGCAATTTTCATAACATCGCCAGAATTTATATTTTCTTCATACACCGCTGCGCGACGCGACCAAATCAGACGCTTTGCACCTGCGCGCCCCTTGGCGTTATCTAATGCCTCACCCATCTTTTTTTGTGTTACCAGCGGACGCAATCCGGAAATTTCCGCCCGTTCCAAAGGAACGCGCAAAACCATTTTATTTCGTTCGAACTCTATAACCAATAATTTGATTTTTTGACCGCTGATGGCTTGCTCTTCTACGCGTAAGACTTTGCCTACACCCTGGGTTGGATAGACCACAAATTGCCCAGACTTAAATTCCAGTTTTTTTACTGCCATTTTTAATATACCTCTTCGGTTGGCATTCTCTCAGACTTATATTATATCACAAAAAAAAGCAGATTACAAATTTTAGTGATGTGGGTGATTCCCCCGCCCCGTCTTACTCGCTTTGCTCGTAATCCACCCCGCCCCCACAGGGCGGGGATTTTAAGACCGAGTGTATAAAAATACACGAGGAACAGCAAACACAAACAGATACCCACAGAAATTTATTTTTATTGACCCAGGCCCGCGGGCTTGAACCTCCCCACGTTTTTGAACATTTCTTCGACCGCGTTTAATTCCACCGCCGCTGGGATTGTTGTTTCTCCGTCCGCAATTTTAACATCTGGCAAATCATCATCGCGTAAAATTTTTATATCCCGCACCACATTACCATCAACCGCCGCCAACATCACAATTTTATTATCGTATGTCAGTGGGAATGGTCCGTGATAGTTTTCGTCTGCGCCATACCAAATCCAAACATCCGACCCATACATAGTTTTTGCCAAGGGACTCCCGAATTTTTCGGTCAGCGTTTTTGTCGTCTTTATCCCCGCCACCGCCGAATCCAAATCATCTGGAAAGACATAGCCACGATGTTTGGTCTGAAGCGCACACCCCGCAACCAACACCATTAAAAACAAAACCAAAATCTTTTTCATTTTAACCCTCGCCATTTTCCTTGACACTATCGCGCATCACCGCAAAAGACGCAATATGTTTTTTTAATTCACGTCGATATTCATTCCGCCGCACCGATTGAGCCACCAATTTATCAAAGTCTGGGTTAAAGTTTTTCGCAATTCCAAACCGATTTTCAGACGCCAAAAATTCCCCCAATGGCAAATCCCCACCAACCATATCCATATGCAGTGGTGTATCGCCTGTGTTGATTAAATCCGGATTAAACCGATACAACGGCCACGCGCCAGTCCGAACCAAATCCACTTGGTGTTTTGCCCCGTCCTTTAACGGATACCCATGCGAAATACAAGGGCAATATGCCAGGATTATACTGGGGCCGTCAAAAGCCTCGGCCTCTTTTATTGCGCGCACTGCCTGGGCCTGATTCGCCCCCAGCGCAATTTGCGCAACATACGCGCCCGACTGCATCGCAATGTTCCCCAGGTCTTTTTTCGCCGACGCCTTGCCCCCAACTGCAAATTTCATAGACGCGCCGAATGGTGTCGCCTTGGACGATTGACCGCCTGTATTTGAATAACCCTCGGTATCCAGAACCAAGATATTTACATTTTGACCGCTGTGCAAAATATGGTCCAGTCCGCCATAGCCAATATCATAAGCCCAGCCGTCCCCGCCAACAATCCATACAGATTTATCCACAACTTCCCCCGCCAGGGACAAAGCCGACGCCGCCAATGGATTTTTTTCATTCGCCAATTTTTCACGCAGCCATTTTTCGTTCTCGCGTTGCTTTGCTGTATCCTTTTCCGACAAAAATTCATCAACATTTGGAACAACCGCTAATTCATTCAGCAAAGAACGCAATGCCCGACGCCGTTGTTGAATTGCCAAACGCATTCCCAATCCATACTCTGCATTGTCTTCAAATAATGAATTAGACCACGCCGGACCACGCCCCTGCCTGTCTCGTGTCCATGGGGTTGTTGGTAAATTTCCCCCATAGATTGACGAACAACCCGTCGCATTCGCAACCACCATTCTATCCCCAAACAAATGCCCCAACAATTTTAAGTATGGGGTTTCACCGCAACCCGCGCATGCGCCAGGGAACTCAAAATAATGAGGCGTCAGTTCAATATGCTTTGGTATATTCATATTTAATTTTTCGCGTGGAAATTCTGGCAATTCCAGCGCCGCGTCAAACGCAATTTGCCCACCATCAAGAATCGCGTCCGTCGCCGATTTCATAGACAGCGCGCGCACCGGACAATTTTCCACACACACCCCACAACCCGTGCAATCTGCCGGACTGATATTCAATGTAAATTTTACATCGCCCAATTCTTTCGTTTTAGAATCTACAAATTGAACTCTGCTCTCTGCACTCTGAACTTTATCGACATCAACCGCGTTGATTCTGATGACCGCATGCGGACACAACATTGAACACTTTCCGCATTGAATACATTTTTCTAAATCAACAGACGCCACACGCTCGCTGATTCCACGTTTTTCATATTTTGATGTTCCGACCGGAAATTGACCCGCGCCAAATTCCCCGTCCCGCGCGAACGCCGACACAGGCAACGCGCCCCCACACCCAGCGGCAACCGCACCCAAAACACGATTTATATTATCTGGTGCGCCGCGCATGGCCGGAATAAATTCAATATTCTCTGTTATATTTTTAGTTGTGAACTCTGCTAAGAAATCCCCTGCCCTGTCCACCGCACCCCAGTTGGCAGCAACAATTTCCGCACCTTTTTTCCGATATGTTTTTTCAATTGCATCACGCGCCGATTTTGCGGCAATTGCCGGTTCAATCACCCGCGTTAGATTAAAAAAGTTCATTAAAATAAATGTGTTTATCCGATTCCCCAGGCCCAATTCATTCGCCCCGCGCGCCGCATCCAGAAAATAAATCCGCGCCCGTTTTGCGACCAATAATTTTTGCACATCTGTCGGCAACGCGCTAAATTCACCGCCGTTTATCATAACGATTCCGCCGTCTTTTAACGCGTCGAAAATTTCATACCTTTGCGCGATTGCAAAATTTGATACCGAAATAAAATCTGCCGCGCCAACCAAGTATTGTGATTTAATATGCGAATCGGACACACGCAAGTGCGACGCAGTCAGCCCACCCGATTTTTTGGAATCATACACAGCATAAGATTGCGGATACAGGTCGGAATTTTCACCAATAATTTTTACTATGTTTTTAACCGCGCCGACCGTGCCGTCCGAACCGATACCATATAAAATTGCGGAAAAATTATCATCATTGCTTTTATATTCCGCGCGCGGCAGCGACCGCCCCGTTAAATCATCGTCTATGCCAACGACAAAGTTATTTATTGGCGCACCGGATTCCATATTTTTTATAACCGATATCACATCGCCTGGGGTGAATTCCGCAGACCCCAAACCATACCGCCCATGTAAAATTTTTATATTTTTCATTTTAATAACCTCGATAACAATTTTTCTAATAATTGAATATTTCCATCCTTGGTCCCTTGCATATAATCGTTATAAACTTGTTCATTTTCTGGCGGATTCAAATCAAGATTATACCCTTTTTGTAATGCCAATATTCTTATAAATTCTCGTTGAGTTCTTCCATTTCCCTCGCGAAAAAAATGGCCAGAATTTATAACATCTAAAATTATCGCTAACTTATTTGCTATTTTAATTTTATTTGATTTTTCTATACAAAAATATTCTGACAATAAAGAATCTAAATATAAAAATGATTGTTTAAAGAATTGTGTTTGTAAAAAAGGTTTATCTGATTTACTTATTTCTACTTTACGACATTTTCCAGCCCAATCATAAACATCTTGAAAAAGACATTTATGTATTTTTAATAAATCTGTTGCATTTTTTATTTTTATCGGTGTTTGTAAAAGTGAATTTAACCTTTCTGCGACCATTAAACTTTCAAATACTACTAATTTATCAGCATCTAAAATCCCAGCCTTATTTTTTAATACGCCGTTTTCATAAACATATTGTAAAGATTTATCTATATATTTATAATTCATTATTTTACAATCTTTCTAATAATTCTTTCTTGGTTATTTTTTTTGATAAATACAATTCTGCCAATTTAATATTTTTTTTTGTCGGCTTAAAACCTTCATACATATTAGAAGTTAGAGCAGTTGCAACATCCGGGGATAATTTTACTCCATGTGGCAATTTAAGATTTATACTATTTTTTTTCATTTTATTCTGCGTTTTTTATTGCCCGCGCAATATGCCCATATTTAGTTTCCAATGTTTCGCCATCTTGCAAAACAAAATCATTTATACCAACCATTATGTCGCGCATAATCGCGCCCGTCCATTCGCGCGCTGGGATAGTTTCTGTCAAACCATTCATCAAACGCATAAAATCATCTGTATCTATTGAAGCAACAGACGCGACCTCTCCATCATTAAACTTCAAATCTGATAAATCACCCGAAAATTCGGCCCAATAAACACTAGGGAAAACGCGGTCAAACATTTTTTCTCCGGACTTTCTGAAATTACAAACATAAACCCCTTCGCTGATTAAATGCGGTGTTAAATCCGAAACATTTAATCCTATTTCTTCTTGTAATTCGCGCATAAATCCAACATCTACTGAATCACCCGCAGTTAAATGCCCGCTGGCTGTGGTATAGAATTTATTCCCATCTGTTTTATTTGCTGCGCGCCGCTGAAAAACAATTCGGCGCGCCCCCCCATTTTCAGACGGCATCGCCAACCAGCAATGTATAGTCTTGTGCCACAGACCAAATGTATGCACAACATTTCTGTCTGCGACCCCAATCCAATTTCTGTCCGCATCATACACATCCAACAATTCTGTCATATCTGTGGTATCAACTGCCATTTTACTCTCCTTTGTTCGCCAATGCGGAAACAACTGCTTGATACAAGGGTTCGCCCGCATTGCCTGGTTCCTTGGTCCTGTCCAAAACGCTGATGTTTTTCACGCCTTTCGGCAGTGCCGCCAAAAACGCATCAGTTGGGAAAGGATTAAATAAATGTATTTTTATAACACCCGTATTTTTATCAGATTTTTTCAGGGTTTCGTCAATCGTCTCACTGGCGCTGCCCATTACCACAATTATATTTTCCGCCGTTGCCGGTCCGACATATTCCACCAGATTATATTGCCGACCCGTCAACCCCGCGAACTCATTCATTGTATCTTGGATAATTTTTGGCACAGCGTCATACGCAGAATTGACCGCTTCGCGTCCCTGAAAATATACATCTGGATTTTGCGCGGTCCCGCGAATAGTTGGATGATTTGGACTCATCCCCAGTTGTCTATTTTTTATAACCGTGTCCATTGGAATCATTGTGCGTAAAACTTCGTCCGAAATTTGTTCAATCCTTGATTCTTCGTGCGATGTCCGAAAGCCATCAAAAAAGTGCAGCACCGGCAAACGCATCCGCAGCGTTGCCGCATGCGCAATCGCCGCCATATCGTGCGCTTCCTGGACATTATGCGACGACAACATTACAAAACCCACACCACGCACCGACATAACGTCCGAATGGTCGCCAAATATAGACAACGCATGCGTCGCCAAGGCGCGCGCCGCAATATGCATAACAAACGGGGTTTGTTCGCCCGCGATTTTATACATATTCGGAATCATCAACAATAAACCCTGACTGGCGGTAAAGGTCGTGCATAATGCCCCCATCTGCAATGCGCCGTGCAATGCGCCGGCGGCGCCGCCTTCGGATTCCATCTCTATCACACCTGGGACATCACCCCATATATTTTTACGATGATTAAATGCCCATTCGTCCGCTAACTCGCCCATCGTTGATGACGGAGTTATCGGATAAATAGCGGAAAATTCACTGCACCGATACGCAACATCTGCGGCGGCATAATTACCATCAACTATCATTTTCATTTTGATTCTTCTTTTATTTCTGGTTCGGCCTCTAATTTTACCATTGCGCGAACCATATCCATTGCGCGTTGCAATTGGTAATCGTTGGCGTCTTTTTCCGCCGTGGTCAGTTCTTTATCCTCTTTATCATCATCTTTTTTTGTATCGTTTTTAAGGGCGTTTTTGAACGAAGCCTCGGAAAAAATGTCTTTGCGTTTTTCCAAAACTTCTACCTTGGACTGCAAAACCTCTATATCTGGTGTAATTCCCTGACCCTGGATAGAGTTTCCCGACGGGGTATAATACCGCGCAATCGTCAGGTGAATGGCCGTCCCGTCCCCAAAAGGTTTTTGTTGTTGCACACTACCCTTGCCAAAACTTTGCGACCCCATAACCAACGCACGTCCATTGTCTTGCAACGCGCCCGCCACAATTTCAGATGCCGATGCCGACCCATGATTTATCAGCACAACGATGGGCTTTCCATTTGTTAAATCACCATCTTTTGCGTATGCGCGGTCATAGTTTTCCGAATCGCGTCCGCGTGTTGAAACGATTTCTCCGTCGTCCAGAAATGCGTCTGACACATCTATTGCCGCGGTTAAATATCCGCCCGGGTTATTGCGCACGTCCAGGACATAGCCAATTACTTTTTGTTTTTCCAGTTTTTTAATTGCTTTCTCTAAATCGCGCGCGGTTTTTGCACCAAAATCAGAGATACGGATATAGCCTATTTTTTTATCATCACCCTTGACATCTGATTTTATAGATTCAACCTTTATAACATCGCGTTTTAATGTCAAAGTTTTGGGTTCGCCCCCAGTGTCCGAAACAATGGTCAATTTTACCCGTGTGCCTGGGCGACCTTTCATTTTTTTGACTGCTTGATTTAATGTCAAATCAAAAACCTGTTCCCCGTCAATATGGGTAATATAATCCCCGGCCTTTATCCCAGCGCGATACGCGGGCGTATCGTCAATCGGCGAAATAACCTTTATCGCGCCTTTGTCCGACGAAATCTGAATCCCAACCCCACCAAATGAACCCGATGATTTATCATCAAAATCTTTCAGGTCGTCAGAATTTAAGTATGCCGAATGAGGGTCCAATTCCATCAACATCCCATTCATTGCTGCCTCTAACATCTTTTTTTCATCAACTTCTTCTACGAAGTTTTCACGAGCGGCCTCGAACACCAGGGCGAATTTTTTTAATTGCTCGTAAATTTGTTCATCGGTCAAATGAACGATTGGCTCTTTTTTCTCTTTATCGGCAGAAATCGCGGGCGTTGCCGCAATCATAAAAACCGCCAAAAACAGCATTAAAAATCTTTTCATTTTTATTCCTTTCTCTCACCCCGAAAATAGCAAAAAAAATCCCCCAGCGCAAGGGAGATTTTTATCAAAAACCACCAAAAAAAATATCTACATAATGGTATTGACAAAATTTATTTATATGTTAGTATATTTATATGAAAATAATTAACAAAAAATCAATGGTTCTTCAAAACGGACATAAAATACAAAATGTTCTGAAAAAAAACCGCCTAAAAAAGTCGGGCTATCTCGGCTGGATTAAACATGAGGTATTTAATGAAAACAAATACCTAATCCCGCAAGAATCCGGAATTTCACAAAATGTTTTAAATACAATGCTTAATTATACATATATGACCAATCAACAGAAAGCGCTGGACTATATATACAAATCCAATACCCAAATTGACAGAGTAAAAATTTATAAACTTCATAAAATGCTGTGCAAAAATACATCTGTATCTGGCGCTACTCCACGTTGTTTTAATTGCCAACTTGGGGCAATAAATATATACCCACCAAACTACACAATCGCGGCTTATAAAATGGAAGGTGTTTATGATTTATATCTGACCAAAATCTTGACCCGATATCCAAGGCTTTACGAGCGCACTATGACATAATCGCAATCCAGCCATTCAATGATTATAACAAACGAACCGCCAGAATGGTTATGAATTGGATTTTGTTTCAAAATGGTCTTACCCCTATTATATTTCACTATAAAAAAGACCGCACAAAATACTTGAATGCGATTCGTAATTACGACAAAAAAAATGTATATGAAAAATTTATGCTTTCCATAATGTTACGAACACAGCAAGAAATACTAAATACCCTTGGTTATTCTATATAAAAAAGATTTATTACGGATACCCCCACTATTTATACACCGCTGGGATTGAACCATAATCCACCAGACCATCATCACGCGAATACATTTGATAGACCGAATTTGGGTCGGCGGGCGCAGGCCAAATTTGCCACACCGGCACACCATGTATTTTCAGACTTTCGCCGCGTAAATTTTTACATAAACTGAATGTTTTCCAGAATGTGCTGGTATTTAATTGTGGCGGCCTACCCGGGTCAATATCCAGGCGTCCAAACAAATCATCTGGGATTCCCGTTATACCAGACCCCGCAAACGTTGAATTAAAGCATCCATCATTTGTTGTAATATCGGTTAAATCAGCAAATAATCCACTGGGTAAATCCGCGGTCAATCCTGTGCAATTATTAAACATTCCATTAAACATATTTGATGAACACGTGCCCTCTAACCCTGCAAATAAATCACCTGGGAGATTACGAACAATTGCTGTATCACGAAACGCGTATGAAAATGTGTCCGAACCACCAATCCCCGCAAATGTCCCAAAGAATCCGTTTGGTATGGCCTCACTCAGACTGGTTGCCTTATCAAAGGTCCCAAAGAACGCCATTTGCCCGGGCACCGAATCGCGCGCATTGGGCAGCAATGGTCCCGAAAAGCCCGTTATGCTATAACAATTTTGGAATGTTTTATTAAATGTTGCCGCACCATTTACCTGGGTAATCCCCCTGAATTGCGGGATATTTCCGGTCAGTGCGCGACAATCATAAAACATCTGCTCGAACATATAACCATTATTTGCCATTCCATTTATCCCATCAAAGAAATCATCGGGAATTGAACCCGTCATATTTTGAATACCCTGGAACATACCCTTGAACATACGTTCTGGTAAAACGCGCGCCTCGGCCGCAGGAATAACCAGTCCGTCCAATATATCGCCTGGGAAAGTCGCCAGATTTGTGCAACCATAAAAAGTCTCGGTAAATTTTGGAATTATAGTTGATGGTGTCGCCGCGCCAGCCCCCGTTAAATACGGGAATAGCGCCCCCAAGGAACCCGACACAGCCGCAATGTTTGTATTACTTTTGAACGAAATATCCGGCACATTCCACGAAGTTGTATATTGCGTCGGTGTCCCGCGTATACCAATTGTATATTGCCCCGCCGTGGCATAGGTATGTGT
This sequence comes from Rickettsiales bacterium, assembly GCA_031262525.1. Lineage (GTDB taxonomy): Bacteria > Pseudomonadota > Alphaproteobacteria > Rs-D84 > Rs-D84 > JAISHM01. Next base: position 28,584 of record JAISHM010000018.1, read on the forward strand.
GTATGTCGCCTGGGTTGTATTTGACCTGGTTATTTGTTGAACCGGACCATCGCCCCAATCAACCTCGAAAGTTCCGCGCGCCGCCAACTTGAACGAAAAACTGCTGGTATTCGCGGTTGTTGTTATATTAAACGGAAAATCACTGCCATATTCCCAAACAATCAAATTATCCAGCGCATTGACCACTGCGGTCGTATCGGCAACCTGTTTTGTCGCATACACAGAACTGCAATAATCTGTGGTCATACCAGCGGCTTCTGCATTTATCATATCTATCCAACATAACAGATATTCCATATTTATCGCGGTTGCGGGGTCGTTTGCCGAATTTATTTCCCCAATGGTGACCCCACCGGCAAAGCCACCACCCTGCTCTTGTATTATCTGTGCCAAATACCCGTGCGCAAATTCCAAATTCGCAATTTGACCCGCGTTTGCGCCCAACACAAAAAAAATTCCAACAAAAAATCCAATCAGTTTTTTAATCATTTTATTGCGGCAACGCTGGGGTTGGAACATTCAGAACACCAGTGATTGTCTGGGTTGATGCAGTCTTGGTCAGGACATTTGTTGCGGCGACACCCGAATCGGCAATTTGCCCAGATGAATTAAACTTTGTTAAATTTCCATTGGTTGTGGTCCCAGATATACTGGCTAATCCGGTCGTAATTTCACTGATAAGTCCCGGTAACAAATCCCCAATTGCCTCTACCTGGGCGTCCAGATACCCCTGCTGGACCAGCCTGGATGGGTCTTCCCCATCTAATTCCCCAATGGAATAAGTATTACCATCGGCGCCGACCGTTTTTCTCTCAGCCAATGAATTGACCTTGCCATCAACCGTATCTATTTTACCATCAACATAGGATTTTGATGTCACGGCAGCGGACGCAACGGACACCCCGCTGATTATAAAAATCGTCGCGATAACAAAGACTTGCCAGAAAGATACTCTCTTTTCCTGTATTATTTTTCAACCTCTCAGCCCCAGCATAGTAAAAAATGACACACCAGCGCAAGCGTTTTACGACAAAAAAAGTAAAAAAAATTTCCACTGATATTTTTTTATTCTAAATCTGTATGAGCGCATTGATGACACACCTTTTTTTGGAAACCCCCATAAAAAAAACTTGTCCATTATAATGGACAAGTATTAAAATTTTTGGGTATCAGTGGTCGCCAGTATAACGCTATTTCAGGATACGGATTTTTTTCTTAAAGTTGGCTAAACCACCCTGCCCGTTGGGCACCCCTCCACAGGAGGGGAACTTTTACCCCACAATTTTTTGCCAGATTGTTTTTTTCTGGGGTTGTTTTGCTGTCTGGGGCTGTTTCTTTCGTTTCCGCTGTGGCGCGTTCATTGTTGTTTTTCGCGCCAGGTCATGCACTGGATTTTTCTTTTTTACATCCGTGCTGGGGCTGTGCGCCGCCAAGACTTCGTCTGTTTTTGCAACCTCGGGCGCAACGCGTTGAATCTGATACTGGTCAATATTCAGCATACTATCATCACCAACAACCACAATCTCTGTATTAAATTCAGTTTCCATCGCGGTCAAATCTGATTTTTTCGTATTCAGCAGATAAATCGCGACATCGGTCGGAACAGTCATAATTATTTTTTGCGCCGCCTTGGCCAGCAGTTTCTCCTGTAAATGACGGAATAAAATCAGGGACGCCGTCTGCACACTGGGGACAACCCCCGCACCCAAACAATGTGGACACTGGACATAACTGGATTCAATAAACGAAGACCGCAATCTTTGCCGCGACAACATCAACACCCCGAACGCGTTGATTTTTGCAATTTGGGTACGCGCGCGGTCGTGTTTCATAACTTCTCGCATTTTTTGTTCCAGTTTGCGATTATTTCGTTCTTCTTCCATATCTATGAAGTCAATCGCGACAATCCCCGCCAGGTCGCGCAGACGCAATTGTAATGCGATTTCTTGTGCGGCCTCTATATTAGTATTCAGGGCGGTTGCCTCGATATCCTTTTCCTTTATCGCGCGCGAAGAATTGACGTCAATTGTAACCATTGCCTCGGTCTGATTTATAACCAAACTGCCACCTGATTTTAATTGAACGTATGGCCCATGCAACCCTTCCAATTGCTGTTCAACCCCCACCTTTACAAACAAAGGCATCGCCGCATCAGTATATTTTACAATTTCTTTTTTCGGCTTGCGCCCATACATTTGCTGGAAATAATTGACGGACGCCTCGTACCCTTCGTCGCCCTGGATATACAAAACATCTTCTGGTTCAGACAGAAAATCACGAACCACGCGACGCAGCAGGGAATCCTCGGTATGAATCACGGCGGGCGCAACCGAATCCAAAGTGGTCTTTCTGATTTCATTCCATAAATTTATCAGATATTCATAGTCCTTGGCAATATCTTCGGGTGATGCGCCAAATGCCGCCGTGCGTAAAACAACTGTCATTCCGCGCGGAATTTTCAGCCCGTGCATTATATCGCGCAGACGTGCCCGCTCTGCCCTATCGGAAATTTTCTTTGATATGCCATAACTATTCCGCTTACGCGAATTAGGCATTAAAACCGCAAACCGACCCGCCAGCGCGATAAAGGTCGTCATTGATGCGCCCTTTTGTCCGCGTTCTTCCTTTACCCCTTGAATCAGGATAATTTGTTTTGGTTTTATAACATCTTGAATCTTGAATTCGCGCGCACGTTTTTGGAACTCTTTGTTATCTTCGCCAGCATCGTTATCATCGTATTCTGCAACCTCTGCATTGTCATCTGGGTCTGTATCATCATCAACAATCGCGGCGTGCGCTTGTTCCAATAATTCTTTTTTACGCTCGGTTGGAATCTGGTAATAGTTCGGATGAATTTCTGAAAACGGCAAAAATCCGTTTTTACCCGTGCCGTAATCTACAAAGGCCGCTTGCAGGCTGGGTTCCACCCGTATCACCTTGGCCAAGTAAATATTTCCTTTTATCTGGGGTTTTGTTTGTGTTTCTACATCAAAATCCGACACCCGATTGGTGGCGGCATCCACGACCACAACCCGTGTTTCTTCGGGGTGGGCTGCATCCACATATATTTTTTTGCTCATAATAAAATCCTTTTACGTTGTGTGCAACACAAAATATGGTATCAAACCGTTCCCATAAGCCGGTCACGGCTATGCCAGGGACACACGCAACGATAACAAACAGCGCAAAGATTGATAAAATTGCTATTAAAATAAACACAATTCACCCATTAATTTTTGTTACCCCATAAAGATAACACATAAACTTTACAATCACAAGTTAAATTAAAAAATAAAAATCTGTTGCGCGTTGTAAATTCTTTGATATAATAAGCGCGCTATCGGGTGATTAGCTCAGTTGGTTAGAGCGCTTCGTTCACATCGAAGAGGTCGGAGGTTCGAGTCCTCTATCACCCACCACTTGAATTTTTTATTTTTTTGTCTATAATAATGGTATGGACGACAAACAATTAAAATTTAGCAAACAGGTAATAGACAAATACGCATCGGGATTTTCTGTGCACACCGCTGAAAATTACGCGATTGGTTTTCGCAACCATATTATGAAACTCTATAACTTGCCAGAAATTCAAAAACAAGTTATTAAATGGGCGTTATTATCAAAACCCGAACGTCAGGAACATATCAAAGAACTGATTTTATGGAGTTTGCGATATAAAATAAACGATGTGTATAATATAAAAATAAACTTTGCGGAAAATACCGAACACCCAGATACACTGGGGTCGGCCAGCAAAGAAACAGGTATTACAATTTACGATAAATTGCTGGAATCTGATAATTATGAAAAAGTGATAGATGTCATATCACACGAAACTACACACATTTTTCAATTTTATGATGCAAAAACCACAATATACCCCGAATATGTATCTGCTTGCGCCCAGTATTATATCCCGCCAAAGATAGATATAAATTACTATCTGAAAAATCCGATTGAACGCGAAGCGTTTACCATCGGCAATAAAGTTAGTCGTAATTTTATCAACGATATGCTTGCACAATACTATAATACGAATTATAATCAGCACACTGCGTAAGTTTGGGGGTATGGCGTAATTGGTAGCCGCGCTGGATTTAGGTTCCAGTGGAGAAATCCATCAGGGTTCGAATCCCTGTATCCCCACCACCTATTTTTTTATACGGGAAATTTTTTTCATCAACAAAGTTTCGATATTACCGATTTCTGACTGATACTTTATAAACATTTCTGGTGCCATATTTACACCACCGAACGCCGTCCAATAAACAAAACCATCCGGTTCATTATTTTTGTTATAATGCCAGCAGTTATTTGGGATAAGTTCGCATATTTTACGGGAATTACGAAAACAGCACATACTACAATTTCCGACATCGGAATGATGTGCGGTCAAAGTTTCTGAAAATCTTTTTATTTCATCCACAGAATAAATCCTGGCGGATGGGGGGGGATTCGAACCCCCGATAGGGTTGCCCCTATGCTTGATTTCGAGTCAAGTACATTCAACCACTCTGCCACCCATCCAACACAATTCGTCATACACAGACGGCGGTTATTATACACACGACAAAATTCTTTTGCAAGTTATTAAATTTTCCCAGATTCCGTGAGCGCGGCGAGCGGCACCAGACAAGCCTGATTTCGCCGAACAAGTATTTTTTTTGGGACGTGGCAGAACGGACATAAACGGAATAATTCTATGTATTTTTAATAGATAAATGTCTGGACTTTTATGGTGAATTTTCATACAATCTTTACTAGGAAGGAACGATGAACGCACAGCCCAAAATCTTGCATAAATTTATAAATGCTAGACCTGTTCTTAAATGGGCAAGGGGCAATTATTGCCACAAATAAATACTTTCCTGCCCGACCAATTAAAACAAAATAAAATCTCTCGCTATATTGAACCATTTGTTGGTGGCGGCGCAGTGTTCTTTGATTTGGTCGGTAAATACGACTTTGATGAAGTATTTTTATTTGATATAAATCCAGAACTGGTAATTTTATACAATGTTATAAAAAATAATGTGCAGAGTTTGATTTCTGAATTATCAAAGATTCAATCGGAATACTTTGGAACGCCAGACCAGACGGCATATTATTATGCACGGCGTGATGAATTTAATAATTTCCCAAAACAAATAAATGCGAATATGTTTGTGTCTGATTTTGTTCGACGGGCGGCACTGACTATATTTTTGAACCGCACTTGTTTTAATGGTTTGTTCCGTGTGAACAGCAAAAATAAATTCAATGTCCCAATGGGAAAATATGCAAATCCCAGAATCCTTGATAGTGAAAATTTGTTAAAAGTGTCGGAGGCTTTGCAAAATGCGGTTATTGAACAGGTTGATTTTGCAGAATGCTTAAAATTTGTAAATAAAGATACTTTTATTTATTATGACCCACCGTATCGCCCGATAAAAGATACTTCAAACTTTAATTCGTATGCAATCGGTGATTTTGATGATGCAGCGCAAAGACGATTAAAAGATGTTTTTGTGGTGGCGGATAAAGCGGGTGCATTGCAAATGCTTTCTAATTCAGACCCAACAAATTATTCAGATGACAGATTTTTTGATGATTTGTATTCGGACTTTAACATAAATCGTGTAATGGCACGGCGGCAAATAAATTCCAAAGCAGACGGACGCAATGCGATAAGGGAATTACTGATAACAAATTATTAAAAGGGTGATTGTATGACTAAAAATGAATTAAAACAATTTATGACAGATGGTAGACATAAAGATATCTTTATCGTCCCAAGTATTCTTCTATTTGCAATTTTTTCATAATTTCTGGATAAAGATAGTTCATATCTGTATATAATTTTTCAGAATGCGCAAATGGTATTTTCGCTGCCTCTTTTTTATAATTATAATAATTTGGTATTTCCCTTAATACAACTGAGCTGAAAAATAATGCGACGAGAGAAGAAATTGCCCCAACGAAAATATTAAAAGGTTCAAAATGTCTTTCCCCATTGGTCATCAACAAATATGCACCCACCCCAACAGCAAGTGAACCCCCAAACAGAATATAACCAGTCACGACATTCTCGGTTGTGTATATCCGGTTATACAAATATCCGGTCCCCATTTGTATACCCAAGTAAAGATTTGGAATCTCGCAACCAGTATTAGATTCAAAGACTTTTTGAAAAACAAGGTCTTCAAAATTTTTATAAACCGCAAAATTGTTGTCGGGGGCACCGCGCAAATCATTAGAAATACCATACTTAATAAATCTATCCCCTATAGAGTTTTTAATAAAATTTTTGTCCTCCAATAGAGTTCGATATTTTATAGAATACTCCGTATTATTCGCAATTATATTATCTAGTTTACCAAAGGAACATTGTAATTCTCTTTCTTTTTCCGCAATTTGTTTTATGATATTTGTATTGCGCGCAATCGCCTTTTTATTATTCATTATAAACCCCTATTTTTATATTTATAACAATGTAATAATAATTCCAAAAAAAAAAAAAGTCAAGATTTTTTTATAAATTCTAAAACAAAACCCAGTACCTTCGCTCCGCGGAAATAACAAGATTTTTGTTTGTATGGCGGAATTTTAAATTTACACAGGGTGCGACACCGATGCAAAATTCCCACCCACACAGGGCGAAGAATTTATACCGACCACCAATTATACTTGACAAACTATATATTTATATTATACTATTGACAAATAGAGGTTAAATATGAAAACAAATTCTGTAAAAACAAGCAAAAAAAATACGACAAAGCCCGTGTCTGCGGCTAAATCCCGCGCAAAAACCGGAAAATTCAACACCGCATCACAAAATGTACGCATTGTCGCCGCGGCGAATCGTCTGAATATTTTTGTGCGCTCATTCCGCGCAGTTCGCGACTGGGTTCGTGGCTTGGATATCGCGGTCTTAACCAATTTAGCATTGCTGATTTTAATTATAATTTTGTTCATTATTTTAATAGGTCAGGCAACTACTAAAAAATGCGTAAATACTCCACCCCAGGAAATTCCCACAATTGTCGCGCAACGCCCCGTGAATAATGTGGTTATTACCGAGGCTTCCGCACCAGCGCGCATAAACACTCGCACACCACAAACAACAATCGTTTTGCCGTTAAAGCGCGATATGGTTGTATCACAACCTGTGATACGCCGCGCCCTGCCCGTCCGCACAACAATTCAACCTGCGATTAAAATCAACGGCGATGTAGTGGTTGATGGTGCGTCTGCTGGCAAACGCTTGGCACAGGGCACAAAAATCAACGGGACCCTGATTTTGCAAAATATGCGTAATTTTCAATTACCATGCGGCGTTAAAATCAACGGGAACTTGGTCGTTCGTAATGTAAAGAATCTGAAATTTTGTGGGACATTTTCTGTGAATGGGAATATCTATGTTGGAACAGATTCGGCGTTTGGACCAATCCCCAGCAACGCCCGGGTCCTCGGTCAAATTATTATGTAAAAAGAAAAGTCATAAAATTCATTGACAAAATATATTTTTCTTTTTATAATAGTTTTGTAAGGTAAAAAATCATAAAACCACACTAAACAAAAAAAAGGAGGTTGGGTTATGAATAAAGTTAGAAAATTAAATTGGTTAAACAAATTAATAATGTGGGGTTCCATGCCAGGAATGTTTGTCGC
>JAISHM010000015.1 GCA_031262525.1 Rickettsiales bacterium
CACAGGCTATATTCAGATTATGCTGGCAAACCCTGGTGGATTCTTTGTGCTTTTTATTCAAAATGTTTATCCAGTTTTCGTGGTCTGCTACTTTGTAAGTATAAGGGATTATTTTCAATAAACCATTTCTAACGATATTGTTATAGTCGGTTTCTTGTTGAATAATCTGAAACCGGTCCAGCCATTGTCTTAAAAACACGGGTGTATCGAACATAATTGTATCAAAAATTATATCTCTTCCATCTTTGATTATTCCCGCCACCATATGATAATTCCAATTTCGGCTTTCGTATAAATTTCCAAATTTGCAATCTGCACAATCCGCACAAGTAAATTGGGTTTGATAGGATAATTTTTTTTGGGGTTCTTTTAGTCGATATATATTTATATTTTTATACCCTGCAATTGACAGCGCACCACAAATAACATAGGCGCGAAAGTTACAGTTGTTGTCAGCGTAATTTGGATAAAATTTTCCCGGTCGCAACAAAGTTTTGTGAAAATTTATCATCTTTTCGTCTATCATATAACAAATTATAATAAATTAAATATATTTTGTCAATCATTTTGTAATTTATAAAGGTATAAAAATAGATTATATTAAAAACAAACCAAAATTTAATAATGTTGCTGGGCTGGGTTTTAGTCATGGTTTTTATAATCCTTTTGGTGGTGAGGCAGGCGAAGTGGAAAATTGTTATCATAATCTGGTTAAACCATACCTTTCAACAATCATTCCGTTTGGGTGTGGTGGCGATGCGTTGCCTTTTCATTTATCTACGCACACAAATAAACCCTGTAAAATTTTGGAACACTTCTTTGGTTATCCGGATATAAAATTCATACAAGAATACGGCAAAAAATTAAATTATTCTAAAAAACTGCGGACACAATGGAAAGAAAAACAAATTTCTGATTACAGACATATCGTTTATGATATTACAACACCAACTGATAATCGTGTTTGTGTTGATGGTGAATTAAAACAGCCCGTATCAGAAACAATGGAATTATGCCAATCATTTTGTGCAAACTGCATAAACAACAACCGCGGATTTTATAAATAAACCGATGTTATTTTTCCAATACCGCTATCCCGGGTAATGTGCGCCCCTCGATAAATTCCAGGAATGCGCCGCCGCCCGTGCTGACATAGGTCATATCGTTTTTCGTATTCGTATATTCGGTCGCCGCAACCGCGTCCCCGCCCCCAACCACAGACATTAAATCGCCAGCACGCGTCCGCTGTCCCAGATAGCGCGCCAACGAGAATGTAGAAGCGCCCCATACATCGCCCCACTCTGCCATTCCCATTGTTCCGTTCCATATAACACATTTCGCGTCGCGCATTGCCAGCTTATAATTTTCCACGGATTCTGGACCATCGTCCATAATCACATCATTTGGTAAAATATCGTTCAATTTTTTATTGGTGCGCGTGGATTTTGGCGAAAATTCCGGTCCAACCCCCTTATCAACTGGCACTACTATTTTACAATTATTTTCATTCGCGATTTTTATAATTTCATTCACCGAATTTTTATATTCGTCTTTATACAACTCGTCCGTCCAATCGTATTTTCCCGTCGCCAAGACAAACGATGTTCCGATTCCGCCCCCCATACAAACAACATCGCACCGCGATACCAACGACCTCAATAAATCAAGTTTTGTTCCAACCTTACCCCCGCCAACAATCGCCATCAGTGGGCGCGGTGGATTTTGCATAACCTGGGTTAAACTCCGTATTTCATCGGTCAGCAGGTTACCCGCATACGACGGCAAAATTTTTGCGACGCCCGTCGTGCTGGCGTGTGCGCGATGCGATACTGCAAACGCGTCATTTACAAAAATATCAAAACCCGCCGCCAGTTTTTTTGCAAATTTTTCGTCGTTTTCTTCTTCGCCCTCATAAAAGCGCAGATTTTCCAACAAAACAACATCGCCGTCTTTCATCTTTGGTAAAAAATCTTTATCCAAGCAATCGTCAATCAGTGGAATTTTCAGATAATCCGCCACAGGCCGCAAAGTATATTTTTCATCACGCACCCCATTTGGTCGCCCCAGGTGCGCACAAATTGCAACCCGCGCCCCGCCCTGTTGCAGAAACTTTATCGTTGGCATAGATTGCTCTATCCGAAAAGCATCTATAATTTTTCCATCTGTAATCTGAACATTAAAATCATCACGCAGCAAAACATATTTTCCGCGAATATCACCTAATTCATTTATAGTATGGATTTTCATAACAACTCCTTTACAGGTTTATAACTTTTCCGATAATGTTCATTTATACCAAACTTTCGCATCGCTTGCAAGTGCGCGGCTGTCGGATACCCCGAATTTTTATCCCAGCCGTATTCTGGAAATTTCGTCGCCAAATTACACATTATTTTATCCCGCGTTTGTTTTGCGATGACACTGGCCGCCGCAATAGATAACGATTTAGCGTCCCCACCCACAATCGCCAGTCCATTCACACCATCTGGCATTTTATTTCCATCAACCAGGACAAAGTCTGGCGCGTGCGGCAAATTATCCAAAGCGCGCCGCATCGCCAACATTGACGCGTTCAAGATATTTATTTCATCTATTTCTTCGGGCGAACACAAACCAACCCCCACCGCGCAATTTTCCATAATCCAATCAAAAGCCACCGCGCGCGCACGCGCCGTCATTTTCTTAGAGTCATTTATTTTACAAGTGATTTTCGCGTTTGCTGGGATTATAACCGCCGCCGCAACAACTGGACCACATAACGGGCCGCGTCCAGCCTCATCCACACCGGCAACTATTTTTGCCCCTGTGGCGCGCTCTATATCCAATGTCGGAAAAGTGTTCATTAAATCGTGCGCCCGTTGATTGCGTTTTGGACATATTCATCTTCGCTGGAATACAATGGCCATTTCCCATTTGCCAAATCTTCCAAACTGGTCAGCGGTTGATTCAATCGCGCACGATACAACCATAAATTAGAAACAACCCTTTTGATATAATTTCGCGTTTCAATATTCGGAAAACTTTCAATATATAACAACGGGTCCGATGTATCGAAACCCTTATCAAACTTTGCCACTGCGCCGTCGCCCGAATTATACGCCGCCAACATTTTTATGATATTCCCGTCAATCGCGGGCATCGCCAATAAGTCCACAATATGCTGTTGCCCCAAAAACATATTATGATTCGGGTCCGACATATCCAAATCTGACATAGATATATTATTTTTACGCGCCACACTTTTCGCGGTACCTGGCATCATTTGCATAACCCCGCGCGCGCCCTTACCCGATTTTGCCGACGGCTTGAACTTTGATTCTTGCTTTGTAATCGCGAATAACAGGGCGCGGTCAATACTCCACCCGCCCATCGGTTCCCAATCAGGTAACGGATATTGCGCACTGAAAATCACATTTTGGTCAATTTCAATTATTCCACGACCACGAATCAAGTCAGACACCTGTAAGGATACACGCGGCAACTCGTTCGCAGACGCCACAGAATACACCGCATGCAATAATTTATTATCCGCATTCGCCGTTATCATCAAACGCAGATATTTTTCCGCACGTGTTTTATCCCCAATTTGCAATAACGCCAATGCCGCCCGACCATACTTTGATTCACGCAAAATATCCAAGTCATCGTCCGATACATCGGTATCAAAAAACTGAAAATCTGGTGTTTCACCCAGCATTGCCGCCGATAACGCACCATAAAAAAGTTGTGGTCGCTTTGCCGCCGTTTCCCAATACTTTGTCGCCGCACTGGTATCACCATCTAATTCCGCCGCACGACCTGCCCAGAATGCCCCCTCGGCCCGACGCGCATCATTTATATGTGTCAGATTTTGCATATCTGAAAAATACTCACGCGCCGCCGCATAGTCATTATCACGAAACGCGGACAGGCCCATTGTCCACATTCCATATTCCGACTTTCGCGCTGTCGCAATTTCACCGAATTTTTTTGCCAGTTCCCGTTCATTGTTTGTATAATAAATAAACGCCAAACGACCCGCCAAACGCCCATAATCCGTGCTGGACAGCGATTTTATAAACGCCTTGTCTTCCAATATTTTACGCGCGGTTTTTGTGCTGCCCCCAGACAACGCAGATTTGAACCTTTTTATTTTTGTCGCGGTCGTCCCATAATATTTTTTTGATGTCCAGTCTTCATTTTTTGGCACATCTTCGGACACACCAGAAATCATCTTTGGTAAAGATGCCTGCCGCGTTTTCGCCTGTTTAATTCTTCCCAATTTTTCCATTTGCTCGGCCCCGGGCATATCATAACATTTTTTCATCCATTCCGCTACCTGGGTCCCGCGCGTCCGATAAGTTTTTGATGTGTATTTTTGGAAACTAACCTCGCACCACAGAATTTGATTCTCTATTTGTGGCATCAGTTTTTCCGCGTCCGAAATTTTTTCACGCCCCTGCAAATCAAAAATTTCGGTATAAGTTTTCACGTCCGCGTCCGCCAGCAACACCGGTAAATCAGCCGCGTGCGCATCGCACACAAAAAAAGCCATAATAAAAAATGCAAAAATTTTTCTCATATTAAAATAACGATGTCTTATACTTTTTTGGTAATTCACAGACGCTGCTGTTATCTTCGGCCTCGGGGATTTTATTTATGATTTCCTTAAAGTCCGATATTTTACTGAACCGACGATACACAGACGCAAAACGCACAAATGCAATCGGGTCCAGATTCAACAAACTTTCCGATACCATTTCACCAATTGTTTCAGACGACACGATATCTTCGTTTTCTGACTCTAAACGCCGATGGATACTGGTTACAAAGCGTTCAATCTGTTCTGGTAAAATATCCCGTTTTCTACATGCAATATGAACCGAACGCGCCAGTTTATCGCGGTCAAAAGGCTGCACCGCCCCATTTGATTTACGCACCATAATATCACGCAACTGCACCCGTTCCAGGGTCGTAAACTTTGCACCACACGATGAACACACACGACGACGACGAATCGTTCCGTCGTCCATATCTGGGCGTGAATCCTTTACCTGGGATTCAGAAGAATTACAATAAGGGCATTTCATAATCAAAAAATGTTAGCAAATGGTGCAGCGCCTGTCCAGAAAAATAATAACTGGAAAATCTGGATTTTAATTGTATAATTTTCTGCGCAAAGATAAAAAAAGAAAAAATGTACAGCAAAATAACCGACAATTCACGCGATATTACACCTGGGGCACTATTTATCTCACGTCCGTGTGCAAACGCACAACAATATCTAAATGACGCCTTGGTGCGTGGCGCGGCGGGCGTCTTATTACCCGCAAATCATAATTTATCTGTGCCGCCGGGACCGACAATTTCTTTTTCTTTTGATATAAATACAGATACCGCCAAACTGGCGCGTGAATATATGCCAAATTTACCAAAACATTTATGCGGAATTACCGGTACCAAGGGCAAAACCAGCATTGTTGCTCTGGTCCGTCAGATTTTACAAATCCTTGGTAAAAAATCCGCGACAATTGGGACACTGGGGGTTGTGTCAGACGATTGGTCTGAACCAGGGCGAAATACAACCCCGTTTCCCATAGAGTTGGCAGAAACATTACAAAAACTGGCCGAAAATGGCACCCAGTATGTCGCTATGGAATTATCCAGTATTGGGCTGGACGAAAAACGCGCAGAATTTTTACCATTTGACGCGATTGGCTTTTCTAATTTTTCACGCGACCATTTGGACTATCACGGAACAATGGAAAATTATTTTGCGACCAAGGCGCGATTATTCAGCAATGATTTTAATTATAAAACCGCTGTTATAAACGCTGACGACGAATGGGCAAAGAAATTGACCCCTCACAGCGATATTATAAATATAGGATTTCATGGCGATAAAATTAAAATAATTTCAATCAGACCAAACAACGATGGTCAGGATGTTGAACTGATATTCTTTGGAAAAAATTATCGGTTAAAAACACCACTGCTGGGGACATTCCAAATTTACAACATTTTAATCGCGATTGGCTTGGTAATCGGGATGGGGATTGCGCCCGACGAAATACCGCTGGAAAAATTATTCAGTGAATTGCGCGCACCGCGTGGTCGTTGTGAATTTGTGGGGAATACGCGGACGGGCGCGGCGGTCTATGTTGATTATGCTCATACCCCGGATTCATTGGAAAAAATTTTAGAGACTTTGCGCGAACACACAAAAAATAAATTGTCTGTGGTGTTCGGGTGTGGCGGAAATCGCGATATGGGAAAGCGCGCAATAATGGGAAAAATCGCAAATGATTTAGCGGATAATGTTATTATTACCGACGATAATCCGCGTAATGAAAATCCAGATTTAATTCGTGAACAAATTATGACCGCGTGCCCATCGGCGCGTAATATGGGCGACCGCGAATTGGCAATTAAAACCGCAATTTCGGAATTATCCGACGGCGATATTTTGGTTATTGCGGGCAAGGGGCACGAAGATTATCAGCTGATTGGCGATAAAAAATATCATTTTGACGATGCTGAAATAGCAAAAAAGAATTTGTAAAATGGATAATAAAGAACTGGAAAATTTTTATACATCTGGTTATTTGTTGGCACCATTATTCCGCGAGTTTGCGAAATATATTCTGGAAGACTCTGAAAATTTACCAGTAAATGTCGCAATGCGCAGTGGAATGCCGATATTACGCGCGGCACAAAAACTGGGGGCATATGAAAATAAAATTAAACCATGTTGGGTGTTAAACTCTAATATAATGGTCCCGTACAGATGTGATGGAGAGCCGGGTTGTGGTTGTCGCAGATTTGGTTGTATAAACGACGCAAAATGTAATGACGCCGATACAATTTGTGGAAAAAACCTGGAAAAGTTTTTTTATAGCGCAAAACTAGACAAACCATGGTGCTTTGCAGATATTGGGTATAAGGGTAGCGTCCCAAGCATTTTTATGTTCAAAAACAATGGTATATTCAGGCCAAAACATAGTTTTTTAATGTCGTGTCCTTATACTAATTGGGTATTTTCACGCGACTATCCGGAATGGATAAACGAGCAAGGCTTTTTTAATTTTGTTCTGGACGCCACACCAAAAGCCGCGAACAAGCCAGAGGTTGTAACAACAAATGGCATATCAAAATTGGTCTTTTCCCAAAACAACGAGCGCGTTGAAATGGAAAATAAATTTTATAATGGTTTTAATGATGGCTTTGATACCAAGCCAGATTTTCACGCAATTTATGATAATTTTCTGAATAATAATATACTTTATAACCAGGGTAAGGGATATTAAAATGAACATTGCGGAAATACTAAAAAACTCATCTGGGCGGATTTCAACTGACAGCCGCGCAATCGGCGTGGGCGATATTTTTATCGCATTGCCCGGGGATAAATTTGATGGTCATAACTTTGTTTCCGATGTATTAAATCGTGGCGCATCGGTTGCAATCGTTCAGAATTTGGTTGATACCGCGCCAGTGGAAAAACAAATTGTTGTGCCAGATGCATTTACCGCATATTTGAAGTTTGGAGAATACTTTCGTAATCAGTTTCATGGAAAAATTATCGCCCTGACCGGCAGCGCGGGCAAGACCACGACCAAGGAAGAGTTAAAACAAATCATCGGTGCGCAAAAAAAAGTCTATGCCACAATGGGCAATTTTAATAATCGTATCGGGGTCGCAAAAACCCTGATTGAGATGGATATGAATGCCGATGTTGCAATAATTGAAATTGGTATGAATCACGCGAGCGAAATTGCAGAAATTGTAAAATATGTTCGTCCTGATATTGCGATTGTGACCAATATCTATCCAATGCATATTGAATTTTTCATCGATGGACTGAACGGAATTGCAAATGCAAAATCCGAAATTTTTAATACTGGGGCAATCGCGGTAATAAATCGGGACGCGAATCTGTCCGATGTTTTGATAAACAATGCGCGCAGTTGCGAATGCAAGATTGAATTATTCGGAAAAGACAATGAAAATTTTCCAGATATGCCCGAACATTTTCAATATAATGCGGGCTGTGTGATGAAAATTGCAGAGTTGCTAAATATGGATTTGGACGCGGCGCGCGAATCTGTGTTGGGCTTTGACGCCCTGCCCGGTCGTGGAAAAAAACACAAGATAAAATTAGGCGACAATGCGGAATTCATACTGATTGACGATTCCTATTCTGGGCAACCTGAATCTATGAAAATCGCAATAAAAAATCTGGCAAAAATTCAGGGTCGCAAAATTGCAATTATCGGAAAAATGGCAGAACTCGGGGATTATTCGGTTATTGCGCATACAGAAATCGGGAAATTATTGGCGGATAAGGATATAGACATTGTAATTGGTGTTGGCGATGAAACGCGCGATACTCTGGCGCAACTAAAACAATCGCAAAAGCAATTTTATTTTGATAACTCGGTTGATGTATTAAAGTTTTTACAAAACGATTTTATTTGTGATGGCGATGTAATGCTGGTTAAGGGTTCGCACTATGCGTCAGCAGTATATAAAATAGTCGATGTGTTTATTTCTGATAAATAATGGTCGGGGTGACAAGAATCGAACTTGCGACCCCTTGCACCCCATGCAAGTACTCTACCAGGCTGAGCTACACCCCGACGATTTAACAATACTTTTTCTGAAATTTACGACCTGCGTGTGTTTTCAAGTATTGTTCAAACTTTTCTGCTTTTTCTTTATTATCAAAAGCAAAGTAAGTTTGCAACTTCCAAGGTTTATACATATTTGTAAATCGCGAATTTCCATTATTGTGTTGGGAAAATCGTAATTTCAAATTATTTGTGCAACCTATATAAAAATGTTCTTGGCTATCTATACTTTGTAAGATATAAACATAAAACATTTTTATAACCTCTCTTTTTGAATCGTCCGTCTGTTGCGATGCAACAGCCGAGACGCTCCGTCACGCCCGCCTTCGGTTTTCAACCTCGGCTCGCCGCGATAAAATCGCGGGCGAGACGAGCGAACTTGCGACCCCTTGCACCCCATGCAAGTACTCTACCAGGCTGAGCTACACCCCGACGATTCAATACAATTTTTTATAAAATTGTGTTTTTTATTATAATTTTTATGGGAATAATTGCAAGATAAAAAAACACTTGCACGAATCGCAATGATTACTTTAATATCGTCGCATAGAAAAACAAGAGAAAGGAAAAATATGATTATAGGAATCGGCGTTGATATGGTGGATTGCAATCGGTTTCTGGACTGGTCAGCATTCAAAAAATCCCGTATTTTTACAAAGCAAGAGTTAGAATTTGCAGACAAAGACAATGTAAATTCTGAGCGTCATTTGGCAAATTTTTGGGCCGCGCGCGAGGCTTGTCTGAAAGCAATGGGGTGCGGATTTGGTGAAAACATAAATTTTTCCGATGTTTCGGTTATACATAACGAAAATGGTGCGCCAGAATTGTTGATAAGTGGCGGGGCACGGGCGGAATTAAAAACTCTGGCGGGGGCAGATGCGCGGGTGTTTGTTTCAATCACAGACCAGGGGGAATACTGCGTCGCAATGGTTGTTATTGAAAAAGTTGAAAAATAAAGAATCGGGGATTTTTCCCGATTTTTTATTGAGATTTATGGATTTTGTTTCTATAATAATACTATGTTAAACGGAATCAGTTTTTGGACATCTGACAAAGTTTGGGCGGGAATTTTATCCGACCTGGGTGGAGTTTTTATATCACGGGGAAATGCTTCTGTGATTTGGCGGGCACCAAAAACAAAAATAAGCACAAATCAAATCGCAGCCGAATTTATTCGTTTACAGGACAACAATGAAAATGAAATTATTAAAAAAATTTGTGGTGATAAAAAACTGACCGATATCGGGAGAAAAATTATTATTGCTTTGGCGAACGCGGGCACGAATGGAATCAGTACCACAGAATTACAACAAAAATTAGGGTATGATGCGACGGCAAAGACCGGCGCGGTCGGCACCGCAATTTACCAATTGCGAAAAACTTTTGGCGCGAACTTTATAAAAAACACTAATGGAAAATACAAACTATAAACTTTTGTCATTTGATAAAATCCCCAGCACCCAAACAACGGCGGCGGCGCTGATTCGTGATGGAAAAATAAATGGGAAAACTATTATTTTGGCAGATAAACAAAGCGCAGGTCGCGGACGCTATCGTCGCGTATGGATATCTGAACCTGGGAATTTATACGCCAGTTTTGTATATAATTGCACAGAGCGCGATTCGCGGGTTTCATACGCGATTGCGGTTGCGGTTGCAAATACTCTGATTGAATTTGGATTACAACCAGAAATAAA
This sequence comes from Rickettsiales bacterium, assembly GCA_031262525.1. GTDB lineage: Bacteria > Pseudomonadota > Alphaproteobacteria > Rs-D84 > Rs-D84 > JAISHM01. The sequence continues at coordinate 10,307 of JAISHM010000015.1, forward strand.
ATGGCCAAATGATATTTTAATAGATGGAAAAAAAATTTGTGGAATTTTAATTGAATACTTATCCGACTTTATAATTATCGGTATCGGAATCAACATAAAATCAAATCCGAAAATTCGCGACACACAAACAACAAAAATTTCCGACTATAATTCACGAATTTCGCGTGATGATGTATTGGGTGCGCTGATAAAAAATATGAATAAAAACATAGACCGCGATTTTTTACCAATAAAAAAACAATGGACCAATCTGGCGATGAATCTGGGTGAGGAAATTATTTATCGTGGCATAAATGCGGTATTATGCGGGTTAAACGATGATGGTGGTTTGATTTTACGACGGGGCATGGAATACATCACAATTTATGGCGATGAAATTTCATATTGATTTTTATTATGATTTATGATATACTGATTATACACAACAAGAAATAAAATTTGATGCGCCGCGGCGCATTTTTTTTATTTCTGAAATTATATTCCACGCATTCTGTGGAATTTTTTTTATTAAACAGAGAGAAAATATCAAATGGAAATGATTCTAATAAAAACAAATCCAGAAAACAAAACAGCAACCGCGGAAAAGATTGCAAAAATCATAATGATTGAAACAGGCGCAACCAGTTTATTGGCCGTGGAATCATTTGCGTCTATGATTTGCAACATCTGTAAAAAAACATCCAGACAATTTTCAGACATTTCCAACGATACCGACTTATTCAACAAAAATTATGACAATGTTGATACAAATTCACGCGAATATGCAATGTGTATCAGGGTCGCGCGTAAAATGATGAACGGCGATTTATCCGACAATATTCGTGGCGCAATCCGTTGGCACAATAACAAACAGAATCCAAAATGGGCAAAAAACATTGGGTGGGTCGCGGTTGCTGATAATTTATTTTTTTATACAGGCTGTTAAAATGAGAATACAAAAAATAGTTTTGGGCGGCTGGTGCGCGGGTCATCGGACATATATAATTTCTGGGGTCGGAATTATATCCGCAATCGCAGCGTATTTGGTCGGAGATGAAAATTTATTCACAATGATGAATTCTGTCTTTACCCTGGCGGGAATTTATTTTTTACGAAAATCAACAACAACAAAAAGGAAAAAAAATGGAAGTCCCAGAAAAGTTTCAGAATAATGACGGCACATTAAATTCAGACGCACTGATAAAATCATACAGCGAACTGGAAAAAAAATTGGGTACAATGATTTCTGTCCCAGGCGCTGATGCAGATAATGATACGCGTGAAAAATTTATGCGTGCCTTGGGCGTTCCAGAAAATGCGAACGATTATCCAAAAAATGATTTGTTTGATGACGAAACGATTCGTGAAAAATTCCGCGATGCAGGTTTAACACCAACACAAGTTGAAAAAATTTATTCAATCGCAAATGAATTTTTATCGCCTGCATTGTCTGAAATTTTTACAAAACAATCCGAAACAGATGCAATGAATGAATTAAAAAGTTTTTTCGGTGGCAATGATAAAATGATAACTGCTTTAAAAGAAATTGATGCGTATGCAGAAAAATTTTTACCAGCCGACGCATACGAAACTCTGACCGCGTCACCCGCAGGAATCAAGAGCATTTACAAGATGATGCAAAGCGCAGAACCAGAAATAGAAGTTGGAAATTTACGCAGCGAAAAATTATCTGATTCTGATTTACGTGCAATGATGCGCGACCCAAAATATTGGCGCGACCACGATACAGAATATGTTCGCAAAGTTGAAAATGGTTTCAAAAAATTATATGCGTAAATTTTTTTAATTTTTTTTTTAGTTTTTTTCTCTTTTCTCTTTACTATTTTTTTTGTTTCATATAAAATGTAATCAAGAACAAAAAAATTTTGTTCCAAACAAAAAACAAAAAGGAGAGGGGAATGGCATTTTCATTCTTGAAACCAGCGGCGAAAAAAGTTGCAGCAAAAAAACCAGTTGCAGCGAAAAAGCCAGCCGCAAAAAAACCAGCAGCGAAAAAAGTTGCGGTTAAAAAACCTGCGGCAAAAAAACCAGTTGCAAAGAAAGTAGTTGCAAAAAAACCTGTGGCGAAAAAGCCAGCGGCAAAAAAAGTCGTTAAAAAGAAATAATTTAATTATTACTTTTTAGGTTTATCAGGTTAAAATAAAAAATCCGCGTTCGCGGATTTTTTATTTTAATAATTTTATACAGATTCGCGGACAAGCGCGTGCGCCCCGCATATTTATTTTAATGGCGCGGAAACGCATAACCAAAAAAATAAATTTCACCAATCGGACAATATGTCCGATTTTTTTAATCATAAAACAAAAGGAGTTACAGATGTCTGAATCTATAAACACAGCGTTTGTAAAACAATTCGAAGCCGAGGTTCATCTGGCCTATCAACAGATGGGCACAAAACTGCGCAACACAATTCGCAGCAAATCCGGTGTAATCGGGGCCAGCACAACTTTCCAAAAAGTCGGCAAAGGAACCGCCAGCACAAAAACTCGTCATGGGCTGGTGCCTGTAATGAATCTGAATCACGAACCTGTGGAATGCACCCTGACCGATTACTATGCGGGCGATTGGGTTGATGCATTGGATGAAATCAAGGTCAATATAGACGAACGCCGCGTCGTCGCATCTGCGGGTGCATACGCGTTGGGTCGCAAAACAGACGAATTGATAATTGGCGCAATGACAACAGCAACCAACTTGGTCGGAACAAACACAGCATTGACCAAGGATTTAATCCTGTCGGCGGTTGAACAATTAAACGCGAACGATGTCCCAGACGATGGTCGCAGATTCTGTGTGGTCGGCGTTCATCAGTGGAACCAATTATTGGGTATGGACGAATTTGTATCTGCCGAATATGTCGGCAACGAATCACCATTGACCAATGGTTTTGAATTACGCAAATGGTTGGGTATCAACTGGATTATGCATAACGGATTACCGATTGCTGACGATGTGCGTTCTTGCTTTATGTATCACGCATCCAGCATTGGGCACGCATGCGGACAAGAAGTCAAATCAGATATTTTCTGGAATGGCGAACGCGCCGCACACTTTATCAGCAACAGCATGTCCCAGGGTAGCGTTCTGATTGACAATGATGGAATCATCAAAATCAATTGTGCTGAATAACATAAAAAATGGCGCGTCAAATGGCGCGCCATAAAAAAACAAAGAGGTTTTCCAATGGCTTTCCAAAATAAAAACTTGTCTGTAATTGCGTATGCAAATGGCTTTACCCTGTGGCACTATGCCGCTGATGAGTCTATAAAAACAATCAGCGCGACCGGATATTTTAATCCGATAAAATCTTTGATGAATACTGGCGACATAATTATCATCAACGCAAACGATGATACAGCAATCAAAAAAATAAAATTTTCCGCGCAAAACATAAACACAACAAATTTATAACAAAACCAAAGGAGACCATAAAATGTTAACAACCATAGACCTGTGTTCAATGGCATTATTAAAAATTGGTGAAAAACCGATTTTATCCTTGAACGAAGAAACCCCAACCGCTGCAATTTCACGGACTTTGTTTGACCAATCTATAAATTATGTTTTGTCGTTGCATCCTTGGAAATTCGCGACACAAAAAATAACACTGACAAAAACAGACGGGGGGGATTTTGCCCTGCCCGTAAATGTCTTGCGTGTAATTGACTGCGACTGTGCGCTGTATCAAGTATCTAATAATCGCGTCGCTGCACCTGTTGATACAATTGAGATAACCGCAATCATCAAAGTCAATCCAGAAAATATGCCATCTTATTTTGTAAATGTGGCAACCCTGTATTTGGCACGCGAATTTTGTATGCCACTGACCGGAGATCAAAATTTACTGCGCACTATCGCAGCGCTATACGAATCTGAATTACGCGCCGCAAAATTCATAGACAGCACAATGTCAAATGCAAATGACATTGAAAACTTTTCTTTAATCAGTGCGAGGTTTTAATTATGGGAAAATTTTTACAAACACAAAATTCTTTTGCATTTGGCGAATTATCGCCAGATTTTTATTCGCGCGGAGACCTGGATATTTTTTCACGCGGTCTGTCACAACTGAATAATATGGATATTTTACCCAGTGGCGCAATTTCGCGAAGATGCGGAACATCGCGAATCGCACAGGCACCACAAAATGGCAAACTGATTCCATTTTCAATTTCAGATACAGAAAATTATTTGCTGTTGTTATCAGATAATATATTAAAAATTTATAATAGCGCTGAAATTATCCAAGAAATTGAAACCCCATGGACAACAGAACAAATACAAAACATAAAATATGCGCAAAAATTTGGGTCAATATTTTTTGTAAATTCTGAACACAACCCCATGATATTAAAAAAGAATGGCACACAATTTATTTTATCAGACTTTTCCTTTTCTGTAAATTCTGATATGTCGTTAAATATACCATTTATGAAATTTGATGATGCAGATAACATTTCAATCAGCATTACATCACATACTTTGGGGGGAAATTTTGCGACACTGACCACCAATGAAAACTTTTGGACCCCAGAATATAAAGACGGACTTTTGTTTTTACAGGACCGCCAATGGGTAATTTACCAATATATCAGTCCAACCCAGGTTGTCGCACAATCTAATACAGGATATTCAATAACATCTATCCCGATTTCAGATTGGAAAGAGTCTGTATTCAGCGCGACTCGCGGATGGCCAACCAGTATAACTTTCCATCAAAACAGACTTTTATTCGGCGGGACTAAATCTCACCCCAGTGGGGTTTGGATGTCCCATGTCGGGGACCATCATAATTTTAATACAGGTTCTGGTCTGGACGACGAAGCAATTTTCTTAACATTATTATCATCGGAACGCCAACAAATCACAAACATTATCAGCAGTGATAATTTGCAAATTTTAACAACAACTGGTGAGTGGGCGATTTCCGCAAAACCATTGACCCCAACAAACATAGACATACGACAACACACCAGCGCTGGCAGTGTATCATCGCCCTATATTCGCCCACAAAAAATAAATCGTTCTACAATTTTTGTTTCCAAAAATCGCAAGGAAGTTTATGATATGGTTCTGGACGAAATTGGCGAAAATTATACTGCAACAAATCTGGCGGCAACCGCATCACATCTGATTCAATCCCCAATTGATATGACATATAATGAAAATTCCAGACAACTTTTTATTGTTATGGAAGATGGTCAAATGGCCGTATTATCGCGTCTGGAATCCCTGGGGATTTCCGCATGGGCACAATATACCACAAATGGGCAATATAAATCCGTCGCGGTTCTGGACGGCGAAACATTTGTTTTAACCCAACGCGGAGAATTTGCATATCTTGAAAAATTTTCGCAAAACGAAACCTTGGACAGCGGCGAGTTCTCATTCACGCATACCGCGACCGCAATGCCGATGATTATCAGTGGCCGCACGCCAAAAAAAATAAAAGTTCATAAAATTACTGCGCGCGTCATAAACACAAAATCTATATTTATAAATGGTGTGCGCGCACCTATACCAAATGAAACACTGGGGGGCGATTCCCCTGGATTTTCAGGCGATACATCTGTTGGGGATATTGGAACAATCGCCGATACATTAAAACCAATATGGGAAATTTCAGGCAACGAATCTGAACCAATAACTATTCTTTCGGTATCCACCGATGGTTGGTATTTAATTTAATAAACAAAGGAGTAAGAAATGTCACAACTGGTAACCGATGTCACAGATATACTGGACAATAAACAAGATAAAAAAGCCGCAGAATCGGAACGTAAAAAAATACTGGAACAAATAAAGGCAGATGAAAAAACAAAAACTAATCTGGTAAAAAAAGCGTTGGCCACGCAACGCGCAAAATTTGGCGCGGCGGGGATGTCGGCAAATGGCATCACCGAAGAAGCCGTTCTGAAACGTCTGCGCGAAGAAACCGAAGAACCCTATGCAGAAAAAAAGAAATCTAATCTGGCAAAATTATCCGCAACAAAAACAAAAAAATCCAATTTGTTAAAGTCTATGCTGGGGCGCATCGGCGACCTGTTTGTGGGATAAAATGACCGCTGATTTTTTTTTAAATTCTTGGAATAAAATTCTGGGATTTGATACACCGCGCCATCACCGCGATATTTTGGATTTTTTGGTGCAGTCGTTGGATACACCACCACGACGCGCCCTGCTGTTGGCTTTCCGTCATTCAGGAAAATCGTCAGTAGTTGGAATTTTTGCAGCTTGGGTTTTATCCACACGACCAAAAACACGAATCTTGATTTTATCAGCGGAATCATCGCTGGCATCGCGAATGGTTTCGCATATAAAACATATTCTGGAAAATCATCCTGATTGCACCGATTTAATTCCAAATGTAAAAAAAGAATGGGGAACACATAAAATCACAATTTCGCGCCCGATTGGTATTCGCGAACCATCGGTAATTTGCCAAGGGATTCACGGAAATATCACCGGTATGCGCGCAGACCTGATAATCTGTGATGATGTCGAGGTTCCAAACACCAGCAACACAGCGCAAAAGCGCGCCGCCCTGCGCGAACGTTTGCGCGAACTGGATTTTATTTTATCCCCGAATGGCACGATGATTTATATTGGAACACCGCATACAATGAACACAATTTATCAAACATAAAAACGCGGGATACCCCGCGTTTTTTAATTACGACCTTGCATCATTGCCAATATTTCGGCTTTTCGTCCTAATTTTTTTTGTTTAATATCACGCAATTTTTTTGACCCATTTTGGAATTTTTCTTTCTTAGATTCAGTGTATGTATTCTTTTCTGGTGATTCTGGCAATTGTTCAGTATCACGTGTTTCTATTGTTTCAGTTTTTGGTTTTTCTTGTATGGGTTCTGCGTATGTTTTTGTTTCTGATAATTCTGTTTTTTCTTTTTCAGCCTTAGACTTTTCATTCTTAGAATAATCAGGTTTATACGGCACAGGTTGATATAAATATGATTTATCCCCCAGTAAATCCATACCACCCAATTCTTGGATTCGTTTCATCAGCGCATCATCTTTTTGTTGCAATTCCGAATCCTGATATTTGCCGCCATAATTTTTTGTACCTGGATGTTCTTTTTGTTGTCGCAAGCTCACTAATTCTTCTATTGCATTTTGTAAATCATAACGATGATATGCATCGGCCTTGGCCGCGTTCAAGACACTATCATTTGGACGCCCAAGTTTATTCAACAAAGTTTGCAATTTTTGTTTGATATCTTTTTGTTGCGCCCATAGTTTATCGGCTTCGGACTTTTTGAGTCCTGGCTTTTGGCGTTTTTGTTCGATATCCACAATTTGCTTTTCCCACAGGTCCAGATTATTCGCCTGGGCACGGGTTATTTCCATAACCTTACCACGTCCAAATTTATGCCCCTGTATTTTATCTTTTTGTTGCCGAGCCTCATACTCCGCGCGATACTTTTTATCTTTTTCACTCAGATTAGTCGGGTCTTTTGCGTCATCGCCCAGCGTCCGTTTTTTTGTTGTTTTTTTCTGTTGTGTTGGCGTTTGTTTTACTTCTTCATACTCGACATCTTCGATATGCTCTGGCAATTGCTTTCTCACAGGGGCTTCGGGTAATTGTTTTTGACCGGCGTGTTCTGGCAACGCTATAATTTCTGGTAATTCCAGTTGTTTTGTTCTGGTTACTTCGGGCAACTCTATAACATTTGGCTGTTGTTGTTTTTCCTCGATATGCTCTGGTAATGCCAAGGTTTCTTCGTGCGCCGGTAATTGTTTTTGCTCTTCTTGCACTTTTTCTGGTGCTTTTTCCGGCACTTTTTCTGGTGCTTTTTCTGGTGCTTTTTCTGGTACTTTTTCAACTGGCTTACCCTCTATCCTATCCAGCAAAGCACCCGCGCGGTCCCGCAACTGCGCAAATTCTTGCTTGGTTTCTGGGGCATAATTACCCAGCATACCCAGACCATAAGGGGTTTCAACCGGTGTATAGGTTGTTGTTTCAAACGGTTGCATTGCCTGACCAGAGCCCTCCATCACGGTTCTTGTTTGCACATTTTGGAATTCGTGATTTTGGGGATTCGCTTCATTATACGCGTCTATACTCGCGCCCATCGCGCCCCGTCCCGCAAATCCACCACCAATAACCGCGGCAGCATTCGCCAATGACCAAGTTAATGCTTCTTTGGTTCCCAAACCGCTGGCCTTTGCGTCTTTATAAGTCGCAATCGCATTGGTCGCGCCCCCCAGCGCCATAGACCCCGCCCCCAATGCCATCGCCGCCTGGGATAATCCGGACGCACCAAAAATCATTGCGATTGACGCCAATGCGGTCGTCCCCATCGACGCCATCATACGTTTATCTTTCAGAAAAGCCTTTATTCCCGCAGGTTTCCCAGCAGCCTTTTGTGCCTTGCGCCATTTACGAACCTGGACCGCGCCATTTGCAATTCCCAGTGTAATACCAATTGCCGCCATGGACATTGCCAAACTGATGCCCGCCGTTGCCGCCGCCGCCGCCGCAATACCAGTTATCGCCGCCGACACCAAAAACGCACTGCCGAATCCTTTCAGAATACGGGTAAACATTTTTATTCGCGCTTTACGCTTATCAATTTTGTTATTATTCGCGAAACGTGTATCTTTATGCTTATCAATATCCTCGATAGGCTTGAACATTTTTCCAAACAAAGCCCCCGCCATTGGCGCATTATCTTTTAATTTTGATTTTAACCGACCCGCCATTCCCGCGGTTTGATTTACCTGGGCATCCAACGCCGCGTTATATCCGTCGTCAGAAATATATCCGCCTTCTTTGGACATACCAGTAATAAAATTATTCAGAAATTTTTTATCGGTAAATTTTTCCGGTTCTTCGCCAGCAACCTTACCCACCCTGTCCGCGGATGAAATTTCGAACAACTTAAACGGGATTCTGTCCTCGATATCGGATTGCAATTTTTTATCGGTTATTTTATTGTTCGGCGACGATACATTTTGCATAACGACATCTGTCCGCGCCAACTGGATAATACGACCCAGACGGCTGTCCGCCGCCAGTTTATAACCTTTTTTATATTCTGCCGAAGGCTTCCCCTGTAAATCCTTGAACTGGGGAATTACATTTCCATCCGCGTCCAAAAATTTATATTTTGATATCAAACTCATTGTTTTATCGGACACCTTAAACGAGTCCGTACGCTTCATCAGATTATCCCAATGTTTTGCCAATTTCGGCGCATCGTCGGATTTTAATTTATCCATACCCCATTGTTGGTCGTATTGTTTTATAAACTCTTCCAAACTTGCCTTATTCTTGCCGATTTGTTTAATTTTTTCCTTGTCTTCCTGAACATCCAAATCAGGCTGACGCGCGTCAAACATTTTGTTATAACCATCATAAACATCCGCAATGTTTGTCGTGTCCGCAAAATAATACCCAGAATTAGTCGCGAAATCCGCATTCAAACCATCCATTCGCGCACCCAATTTTTCCAGACGCGCCGTCAATGTCGTTTTATCTACTGATTTATCATTTTTGATTTTGTCCCTTGTCGCGGTATAAGCATTTGCCAATGTCGCAGGTGGCGCCATATTAAACAATTCATCGTTATCTATAATCTTGTCAATAAACTTTTCAGAAAATTCTGATGCCTGTTTTTCGTCTAAATCTTTGATTTTTCCAATAACTTCGGATATTGTTTTTTCATCAGTCTTTTTATGGTCGACCGCACTGATTAAACCCATATCCAGATAAACATCCATCGCAACGCGGTCCAACATATACTGATTCTTATCAGAATAAGGCGAACGAATCCGCATTTTTTCCAGGTCATTTTTAATTTCTTCTACTTGCTCTATACTGATTTTTGTTTCGGGCTGCTGTTGTGATTGTGATTGTTGTTGTCGCCCTGGATTTGTATTTTCATTTTGCGCGACTGGGTTATTTAATTCCGCTGTATTTTCTGTATTATTTTCTGCTGCGTCTTGCGCGTCTTGCATTTCCTGCCCATTTTTTTCTTCGGCGATTTCTGCGGCATTTGCATAATCATCCAGTATCCCCAGAAATTTTTGTATAACCTGTTCCCCCGCCATGGTGAAGTGCACCTTTTGGTCGGTGTTCGCGCCATATTCTGTCCCAAATAATTCCAGATAACGAACAAATTCTTTCAACGCGGCGGGTTCCAGCGTCAAATTATCCGATGCAAAATCATTTAATGTCTGCTGTTGTTGGTCCCACAACGCATTCGCCACGTCCGAGCCCTTATCCTGGGCCTCGAGTTGACCTATGGCGTTTTTAATTTTTTCCAATGTTAAAATGTCAGCCATCTCTTTCCCTTTAATTATCATATAATTTTATCATATTTTTGTATTTTAGACAAACACTATTACAACAACGATAGATTTATAAAATCGTGCTTGTAAAACCCAATATAATCCATTAAAATCGTCGTAATAAAATACAAAGGAAGTTAAATGAGATTATTAAAAGGCTTTATCACGGCGGGTTTCATAATGCTGGTCGGCGTGGCATGCGCGACATCAAAACAAAGTATTGAAATTTTTTATTCGCCGACCTGCCCACATTGTCATCACGCCATGGAATGGATTGACGGCGAATTGACCGACCAGTATAAAAATTTAGATATAAAAAAAAGAAATGTGATGCGGGGCGATAACCTGGACTTATTTCGTAATGCTATGAAAAAATGCGGCTATACATCTGGCGCAATTCCGGTGATTATTGTAAATAACGATAAATGTTTCCAGGGTTATTCTGCGCGTATAAACTCTGATATTATAAAAGCATTGGGGCCAGTAAAAAAATAATGTTTGATTTAACAATTATGGATTATGTTTATATTGGCATATTGCTGGTTTCAACAATATGGGCATCTGTGCGTGGCGGGGTTTATGAAACGGTTGCGACGATTTCATGGATTGCGGCGGCGCTGATGGCGCGATTTGTATCACCCCTATTGGACGGGTTATTCCAGGGTTGGTTTAATCTTTCTGAATCAACGATTGGGTCTTTGGTTGCATCGTATTTTATTGTATTTTTTGTTATCTTGGTGTTATTTGGTTTTATCAACCAAAAATTGCGCGACAAGGTTCAAGATAGTATGTTAAATGTTACAGACCACGCGTTTGGGATTGTATTCGGAATTATACGCGCGGTTGCGGTGATGGGCCTGGTGTATTGGGTTATGTTGTGGTATTATTCGGATATGGTTATGCCGAATTATCTGGCAAATGCGCGGACGCGTCCGGTTATGCAATTGGCTGCGGATAAGATTTTTGACTGGTTTATACCGGGGCAAAATAAATTACTGGAAAATGATATGGCAACCACAACAATCAACGCCGACAGCGGGAAACTATATAAAAACCTAGTCAATCCGGCGGTCAAAAAATCTGACAGCGTTGAAAAAAACGATGGTATAAAATTACCAAAAAATGACGAGGTTGGATATCGCGAATCAGAACGTAAAGCGCTGGATAATCAGTTATTAAAGATAGAATCAAAGGAGTAAAAAATGAAAAAACTTTTTATATTGGGAATGTGTGGGTTGATTGCGGCGTGCACGACTACTACATTTATGCCTTATGACGGGGCCAAAATTGAAATGGGCACTGGCGGCTTTGCGGAAACGATGATTGATGGGATGAGTTTTTACCAATCTGGATTGCCCGCAAATAAAGATTGCAAAACAATTGGTCAGGTTTCAACCGATGTGCAGCCTGGTGGATTTTTCAAGACCAGTCGCGACCCGATTTATCGTGCAGTTGCTGACAAAGCAGTTCCCCAGGGGGGCAACACTGCGGTCTTGTTGAAACGCGACGAAAGAGTTTCAGGCAGCACAACAAATTACACTGGCGCTGGATATAAAATTATTGGTATTGGCACATCGTCCAGCACAAACGAATACGAAGAATTTAATACATTTATGATTTATAATTGTAAATAAAAAATCGCCGCACCGCGGCGATTTTTTATTACAGGCGGTGTTTGTAAGGGGGCAGATATAAAAATCCAGCAAAGCCGCTGTGTGTATAGTGTTCGGGTGATTGGTGCGCTTGTTATTCTTGATGATTCTTTATAAAAATTTGCCGGTGTATTTTGGAAAAAGACATAATCACGCCACGAATTTTAGACACAATTCCGACATAATCGTGTAAGTTTTTCTTGTGTTTATTAGCAATTTGCTTGATAATTATTTCTAATACAGATAGGAATAATTATGTCAAAAGAAAGTATAAACATTGGCATTGCAGGCGAACATCTTGTCATTGCTAAATTATCAGAATTGGGTTTTGTTGTATCAAATACAGAAAAGAATACCGAGGCAATAGATGTTTTGGCTTGTTATCCAGAAACCATGAAGACATTTGCTATACAAGTAAAAACTACTTCTAATCAGAAAGATTGGCTTTTAGGAAAAAAGAACGAGAATCTTATTCATAAAAATTTCTTTTATGTTTTTGTAAAAATAACGAAAACTATACCTGAATTTTATGTTGTGCCAAGTAGCATTGTGGCGAATAACATATCTGAAAATCATAAAAATTGGTTATCTGCGCCTGGAAAAAACGGACAAAAGCACAATGATAGTGGCATACGAACATTTCTGCCGGATATTGAATACAAAGATAATTGGGGCGTATTAAAATAACTTACGCATAAATTTCATTCTCAAAACGCATCATAATTTCATACAAATCATCTGGGATATATTTTCGTGCCGCATCTCTCATCCAATCTGGCACGCCGTAATAAGCCTCTGCCACCGCACCAGTTATTGCGCCGATTGTATCGGAATCACCACCAATAGAAATTGCATTTCGGATTGCGTCTTCATAAGATTCTGATTCTATAAAACATTCCAACGCTTGTGGAACAGTGCCTTGACAAGAACCGTCCCAACCATAGTTTTGCTGTAAATAATCAACATCAAAACATAAATCATAATAATCTTTAATAATGTGCCGTGATATTTCATCCTTTGTCGCACCCATTCGTGCCATAAATACCGCAACTGCTGTTGCCTCTGCTCCTTTAATGCCTTCTATATGGTCATGGCTGACTGATGTAACCAAATACGAAAGTCGTTTGACGTCTGATAAAGTTGTACCTACATATCCGCACGCGCTGACACGCATTGCGGCACCATTACCCCAACTATCCACCGGTTCTGGATTTTCAGCCTGCAACCACCGCGCGAATCTGAATCCATAACCAGAATTTGGATATCTGCGCCCCAATTCTTGCATAGATTTAATAGTTTCCGTCTGTAAATCAGATTTATTGATTTTAGAATTTAACAAGGCTTGCGCGACAGCAATTGTCATAACGGAGTCATCAGTTATGAAACCATGTCCGTCTAAAAATGGAAAATCTTTCGTTTTTATATTATTGAATTCATAAATTGAACCAACTATATCACCGATAATCGCACCCCAGAGCATTGTTTATCCTTTTAATTATCATTATATCCAAATTCACGCGTGTGCAAAACTTCTTTCCAATAACTTTCGCGTTGTAATGCTTTTTCTTTTCCGTTTTCTGTTTTAGGGAAAGTTTCAATTATTGCATATTGGAAATTGTCTTTTACATAATCAATACCTTTGGTTTTAACCAATTCTTTTAATCTTTTATTCGGATAATCACTGGAAGTTTCATACCCATTTTTCAGATATACAGACCAACGTCCGAAAATACCATCTTCGCCGTAAGCAGACCCCACGTATTGTTTTCCGTTTTTTGTATCGGTTATAACATAAACGCCATAGACACTTGATAACGCAGTTTTCCATTCATTATTTTTTATGCTGTGTTTTAATTCTAAATATGATTTACAAACATTTTCATATCCTGGAAATTCGTCCCCAGTGGTTAAATAATGTTCTGATAAAATTTCGCGAACTTGCACAGAGTTTACAATTTCCGTTGATGTATAGAAAAATTGTTGAGGTTTGTTTTTCCAATCAACAATAACACGACCAGCAAATTTATCATATTCTGGCAAATTTTTAACACGCGCATATTTGAATGAGCGTCCAGTAAGTTTATTAAATCCGTCCATACAATTATCAGTATCTATAATGTCGGAAGCCCCAACAAACAACCATTTATCAGGTTCTGCAATTTTTATAAATTGGAATACAATATCATTATTTTGCAGGCGTTTCTTGGATTCTGAACCCATAGAAAGAATTTCTTGATTCCACCCAGGGGTTTGGTTTATGTACATTTCCTTATAACTACAATGAACAACATTCCCTGGCTCAATCTCGTCATTCCAAGAAGTATTAAAGCGTAATTTTATCCGCTTTCCAGGGTGTGTCTGCAATAATTTATCAAAATTGAAAATATCTGCTAATAAAATCATGGGGAACTCCATTTTTCATATCTACATTATTACATACAAATACAAAAATTCAATCTGTAAAATATACTACCCAAACACAACCCAGATACAACCCAAGTGGTTGGGTTGTGCGATTTTTTGGCGGGAATCTGGCAAAACACCCCCGATTTATACAACCCAAAATAAAATTGCTGTCTAGGCAGGTGGCGGGGTCGCAATTACCCACGATGCATAATTTTCACAAAGTACCTTTATATTTTTTCGCGCGCGGCAATACGCTTTCTGTTTATTGTCTGTTCCGTATCTGATACAATTCTGATAGGTTTCTGTTCAGAATTGATTACGGGCTTGCGCATGCAGATTGGTGGCGGGGCAAAATCCGGCGGAGCAAAAATTGGCGGGTCAAGCCAGCCGACCCGCCACTTAAAACCGCAGAACTCCGCAATAAAATCGCCCTGTGGCGGGTGGCGGGGCAAAATTGAAACGAAAGCCTAGATACCCCTCGGGGTCGCCTTTACCCCCGTGTGCCGTGTGCGTCAAAGTACCTTTACGCGCGGGCGCTATTTGTAAAACTTCTTTTCCTGTTCTATCCAGCCCCGCAGTTGCATAATCGTCATTTTTGCCCCATAGCATTTATATTTCAAAGAATTTAATGCCCTGACACACAAAGCATCTGGATACACCGCCGTCATAGTTTGCAAAGCGTCATCTTTATCAAAATTAAAATCGTCGTTGATTTCATAAGTTTTTGGCGCATTGGCATTCATTGTTTTGGCGAGTCCGTTCGTCAAAGCAAATGCACGCGCCGCCATTTCTTTATTCTTTTCTTTTTCATTATTATTTTCAATTTCACTTTCTTTACTATTTTCTTTACCAACAGACGCGGGCGGTTTCTGTTCGGAATCTGTTCCATTTCTGATAGCGTTCTGATTGGATTCTGATTCAGTTCTGTTATCGTTCTGTTCAGAATCCCATCTGGCTTGACGATTTTTAGATAGGGTTTCACATCGCCTCTGATACTTTTCTGTATCGCGGTCAATTTGCTTTTTCATAAATCGCCAAAGTGGCAATTCACTTTGATAATCGGGATAGCCCAAAATGCACATCAGAATTTCCGCCTTGTCCGCATCGGGCAATCCGACCACTAAATCCACCCATTCGGGATTGATAAGGATTTTCATATCGCACCCCCATTTATTTTGCCTGTGCGTAATTTTCCGTTCCGCGATAAGTTTGGGATTTTTCAAATTCGGCAAGCGCGTCTTTACGATAGACAATTCGCCCAACGCGTTTAATATACGCCGGACCGACACCCAGCGAACGCCATTTTTGCAAAGTGTTGCGTTTCATACCCCAAAGGGTTGCAAGTTCCGCCTCGGTCAAATAATTTTCCGGTGCAAATAAGTTTTCTGTGTTCATAACATACTCCTTTCTAGTTTTGGCGCGTCCATTACAGCCGCACACGATTACATACAAAGAATGCCCGATTTTTCAGGGCTTGTAAATATGACGAATTTTGCATTTGATTGTAATGTTGTAGTATCGTGTATCAGGTTGTCTGTTTTGATAGTATATTTTATGATTTTTCTGAATTGCGAAAATGTCTGAATTATGATTAAAATGTCAGAGTTCTGCGGGACACGGGACACATAGGAACATACTCCTTTGATTACAAATTGTCCCAAAAAGAGTGGCGGAAATCCGCCACTCTGTAATTATTTGCATAGATTTGTATTTAGCGAGTGAAAAAATTACACCGAATCGGGGTCAATTTCTGAATCTTTTTCCAGCAAGTTTTCCAAGATTGTATTTTCAATATCGTCAATATGATACATCAAGGTGCGGTATTTCATATCAACGATTTTTGCAATTTTGGTTTTCTCCATATTCGCATAAACCAGCCATATAATTTTGCGGTCGGTGATACTGGGTAACCATTCCAACCAGCGCACCGCAACTTCCATAAGAATATCAAGATTATGTCGGTCTGGAACTTCGTGCCCGATGCCCACAATTGGCATAGCGTCTTCGGTCAGGCGATGCAGCCAGTCATAATTTGTGGAACAAGTGCTTGGCCAAGCATTACGAAGGGCGGCGCGTTCATCAGGGTTCATATAAGCATCGGCGGCAACCGCGTCATTCATAGCATAAGTAATTCTTTCTCTGGTCCAAACTTTTTTCGCCGGCATAGGATATCCTTATTTGTCTGACTGGTCTTTTAATTTTTCAACTTCTTTTAACGCTTCATCAAATAAAGCAATTTTAGGCATAACATTAAACCCAGCCAAGTCGCTAAAAAGATTTTGCGTTGATTGAATAATTTTGCATAAATTTTCTATGCGTTTTTTACATCTTGCGTTAAAGTCATTTTGTTCTTTTTCTATATCGCTGCGTAAAGTATTGAACACTTCTACAATTGCCTCTATACGCAAACGAAATGGACTTCCCGTAAGATAGTCGTGTAATTCTTGCATTTTATCACTTATTGAAAGATTTTCTGCAACGGCAAGGTCAATTAACTTTTCACGAATAAGATGAGCCAGCGGAATAGCATAATCAAAATTACATACCCATTCACCATTATGACAAGCAAAACCATTAACACCCTCTGGAAGTTTCTTTGATATAATAATGGCAAACTTTACATTATCACTTTTAGATTTGTCATCTTTGAGTTTATTTATCCAGATGTTTTTCCAATCAGTGGTATTTTTAACCTCCCATAAAATCTTACCACAATCATTTCCGATAGAATTTTTGACAGTATGAAATATATCGGCGCCTTCTACACCTTTCTGTTCAGCTTTAATAATATCATCAGGAAAAGCAGATTTTAATAACTCATTTGATAAATTTTCCCCGTGCTGACCTTTTTCTTGCGGTGTTATCGGGAAAGCCTTTGTTTTCATGTCTTGCGAGCATTTATAAACTGCATCAAGGCGACTTTACAACGCGGCTCGTTCTTGTGTAAATTCTTCTTCGGCTTTTTTAAGTTCTTTTTCTATAAGTTCATGAACATCATTATAGATATTTGCTCCGCAGTTTGGACATACAATGTCGTTTTGGATTTCAGATTTTATCTTTTTATTTGCCATTGCGAAGCCTTTGATTGTATAGATAAATCATACCCCACAATTTCAGAATTATCAAGATTTAATGTATTGAAATATGGGGGCGTGAAAACTGCGGTAAAATGCGCGGACGTATTATTGAAATCAATCCAGCGCATATACTTTACTTTCTTTTATTTATATTACATTACACTTACATTACATTATATTACTGCTGAAATCAGAATTGAAATCAATCTGAAACCAACTCTGAAATCAATGTTGAATTCAATACTGGTTAGCGTATGACAAATCGATATTAAATTATAAATATAGTTTGCAATTCTTGGTTTTATCAGTAATTTTATCGGGAATTATATCGGTAATTTTTGGGCATGGCAATTCAAATGGCGTTTGTAAAATTATCAATCAATCACAATTGCGTTTTTACCGCCTTGATACAGGAATCGGTCTGCGTCCTTTGTATAAAAACAAACTTTTCCATCAATAATCGGCACGGTCTGCCCAGACATCCATTTGGAAAAATCCCCCCAGCGCAACCCTTGAGCCTTTAACAATGCCTTCATCTCAGATTCTGTGTAATAATTTTTGTCATCAGTTTTCATAATTATTCCACGTTCCCTATGTTTTCCAATTCTGATTTTAATTTTTCCCAATTTGGTAATTTTGCGCCCAACATCGCAAAGAACGCCACAGAATGGTCGCGATGATAATAATGACATAATTCATGCGTGATTACATATTCAATGCAGCGTCGGGGAGCAAAGATTAAATTTGGATTCAACATAATTATGTCTGGCGATAAAAAACTGCCCCATCGTTTTTTCAAAACACGAATTTTCATTTTTATATCTGGCAAATCATTAAATTTCTGACGCACCCGTTTAAGTGCCAGCGCAAATTGTTTTTGCGCCATTGCGGACAACCAATTATCAAGGATTTCTTGATTGCGAGCCTGCTTTTTTGGCAACACAGAATATACAATCAGGCGTTCTTTTTCTAATTCCACATATTCGCGAACCTGTGGTGTTTTCTTTATAATAATCTGATATTGTTTGCCCAGATAACAAAAAGCCGCGCCGCTGATACACTCATTACATTTATCTTTATGAAATTGCCCGAAAAATATCAGTTGTTTCGCAATCCATAAATGTTTGCGCCGCACAAAGTCCGCAATTTCGTCATCGGTTGCCTGTACCGGCGCATGCGCAACAATGGAACAATCTGGTAAAATATGAATTGCCAGTGTTTTGCGTTTTTCACGAATAGTTTCGTAATTATAAGTGCTCATAATTATTGACCGCAATATCCCACGCCGCTTGTTCTATTTTTGCAAATTCGGACGGGTTTATGTCCAATCCTAATTCACTGCGTACATAATCATACAAATAATCGTCAATTTCATTTTTGACATTGCGTTCAACATCAATGTTTTTCTGCCAATCAACACGACGATTTGATTGAATGATTTTAACAATATCACTGACAATTCCGGCAATTGTAATTTCATCAGACGGAAAATCAGATTTCAGATTTCTAAAAAACGGGTGTGTGATTTTAACACCACGAATTTGTTCTGGGATATCACTATCCTCATAATTATCAACCGAAGATTGCAATTCTTTCATCTTATCAAATAATGATGCAATGTCTTCTTTTTTTGCGGCACGCAATTCGTCCAACAATTTATCTATGCGGTCGGAAAAGTTTTGATAAAACTTGGCATCTTGGTTATAACGCTCTTTGATAATTTTCTTTGTCTGGGCGGCAATGGCCTCCGCCTTGCTGCGCGCGGACATTCCATTTTCAGAATCTTCCACAAATTGATTAAATTCACGCACATCCGACAGGTTGATTTCTTTGGATAATTCCTCAACTTTATTCGCAGATACATATTTATCCAAAATCTTATGCAACTGGTCGCGGTATTTGGAAAAGTCAATCACTTCGCCCATCGCCAAACGGGTCGTCTTTTTAAGTTCCGCAAATTGTTTAATCGCAAGACTGTATTTTTCCAGTTCGCCTGACGAGAACTTATCTTGAAAATCAGGCAACGCCAAACAATTGGAAAATACATTTATAAAGCGATTTACATCATTATAAAATTTGTCGCGTTCCACTTCGTGTTCATCTGCTTTCAGATAATTCAACATTTCATCAGGATTTTTCATACCCTTGAAAGTGTCGCGCAGGTTGTCATACAGCGCGCGCAATTCATTTACTTTTTCGTCGGTTGAAATCAGCGCGCCATTTATATCATCGGGATTAAAGTTAGAAAACAATATCATCGCATCTTTCAATGCCTTTGCATTCATTGAATAGTCAACAATTAGACCCGATGTCTTTTTCTGTTTTCCCGCGTCCCCGCCAAAAGTACGATTTACACGGGCAATCGCCTGTAATAAATTATGGTCTTTTAATTGTTTCGCTAAATATAAAACCGTATCGCGCGGCGCATCAAAACCGGTCAGTAATTTATCCACAACAATCAACAATTCCACACCGCCAGGTTTCTTAAACTGGTCAATAATGGCGGTTTCGCGTTTTTCCAGTTTTCCGTAAAGTCGTTCTTGCTCTTTCAAATACTTTGCAACCTCGGCTTTCATTTCTGGCAAATTATCGTCATCTGGGTCATCGGTCACGCCAGAGATAATAACCTCACTGCTGACACCACCTAATAAATCCAGCGCATGCTTACACATAACCGCGGCGTATTTAGACGGCATAACAATCTGCCCCTTTAATCCAGTATTTTGAAAGTTATCAATGTAATGGTCGTGAATATCCAGCGCAATCATTTCAATGCGTGAATTATTATCCGCCATCATTTTGGAAAGTCGCGCCTTTGCCTCAAAATCTTTTTTCTGTGGCTCGGTCATTGTCGCTGTTATACGATTGTAAAATTCGTCCAGCATAACCTTGTGCGTGGTCATCGGAATATATCGTGCCTGATAAACCAGCGGTAAAATTGCGCCATCTGCCTCGGCCTCGGAAATGGTATATTTATCAATGTATCCGCCCCATTTGACTTCATCTTTTTTCTGCGCTTTCATCAATGGCGTTCCGGTAAATCCGATATAGCACGCATTCGGCATCATCGTTTTCATAAATGCGTGCGCTTCGCCCCCTTGGGTGCGGTGTGCTTCATCAACAAGGACAAAAATATCGTCCGATTTATCAACAAAGGTTGATTTTTTCAACTTTCCGAATTTTTGCACCAGGGTAAATAAAACGTCCAGATTTTTACCTTTGATTTGTTTTTCTAAATCAGTGGAATTTTTAACATCGTGAATATTTTTCTTTATGTTGCAAGCGGCAAATGTATCTTTGATTTGTCGTTGCAGGTCGCGCCGGTCGGTTAAAATAATTATGCGCGGATTCCCCAGTTTTGCGGTCAATTCCCGCACCAACATAACCATGGTCAGGGATTTTCCCGACCCCTGGGTGTGCCAAATTAAACCACCACGGCGGGGTGTTTCCATAACACGCACCATTGTTTTTTGTATGGCAAAGTATTGCTGATAACGGGCGATTTTTTTAATCCCGCCGTCATAAAATACAAAGCCCTTTATAATATCCAAAATTCGTTCGGGACGCAGCAGATTATAAATCCCGCGTGATTGTTCATTGTCGGAAATCCCCGCAAAGTTATATGGGTTGCGAATTAAATCACGACAAATCTGGGCAACAACCACGGGATCGGGATTAAAATCTGGCAAAACGGCATCGGGTTCTTTCCAAACGGAATAATAATCCGGCGGGGTCAGCATTGTTCCATATTTGAAAGCATGCCCGTTTGTGCCGATTAAAATTTGCGGGAATAAAAAGAATTTCGGTGTCTGCGCGCCTTGCTGGTTGCGCCACATTTGGTCCAGTGCCTCGCGCACATCAACACTGCCGCGTTTGCATTCAATAACGGCAATGGGCAGACCGTTGATAAATAAAACAATATCCGGTCGGCGGTCGGTTATTTCGGATATTTCAAATTCTGCGCAAACATAAAAATCATTGTTATTGTTGGCGGGATTTTTGAAATCAATAAAGTTCATTTGCGGGGATTGACGGCGACCGTTTATAATCTCGGACACTGCCTTGCCAGCAATTAAATCGGAATAGATATTTTCAGACGCCTTTATAATACCGCCGTCCATATTTGCATTTTCAATTTCAATCAATGCATCAATAATGGATTTTTCGGAAATGTTTGGATTGATGCGGGCAATTGATTTAACCGCCAATTCACGCAAGATGTATTGTCCACGACCGGCACGCAGTTCATTTACACGGGCGCGTGGAATATATTGATAGCCCAGCGCACACAGTTCGGCAATCGCCGGAATCTGGCTGATTGATGCCTCATCAAAATCAGGAAAGTCGTTATTTGTCATTATCATTTTTAATTCCCCTTCGCTGGCGAAGGGGTGGCATCGGCGTCAGCCGATGACGGGGTAGTGGTTTTAACCCGTACTTCACCAGTCAGTAATTTTTGCATTAAACCCGCCTTTTGTTTTTCAATTGCGGTGCGTTGGCGTTCCAGCAAAGCAATCTCGTCATCCGCTGCAACCAGAATATCCGCAATCGCCGATTGTTCGTCGGTGGTTGCGGGGATAGAAAGATTTAATTTTAATAATTCCGAACGAGATAAATTATAACGAATTGCGCCTTGTGCAAATCTGTACATTTGTTTCCTAACATATTCGCTACGCAAATAAAAAGATGCGAAAACTGGCGACAAACTATCAAAATTATTTAATCTGAAACCAGTACAAAAACTATTTAGATATGTTTTTATATTTGGCTCATAAAGTAATACTGACGATATTCCAACTTCATCTGGTGTTTCCGACGATGTTGTAAAAAACACATCTCCATATTTTACAGAATTTTGATTTTCATTATCTGAAACATTTACCAATGAAAGTTTATTTGCGTTAATTGTTGGTTCGCTATAAATAGCCATATATGTTATAAACGGATTTCCAGCTCCAAAATCATCTTTATTTTTTCCAGTCAATCCATTAAACAATGTCCCAATCTCTCCCAACTTTACGACTTTCCAATCGGTGGTAAAACCGTGGGGGCGGAGGATTGGCGCGGTCGTACCATCGGCGACAGTCAGCATTTTTTGCATAAGTCCCCGCTTTTGCAATTTCTTTAATTCAATCCGCCGTTTCAGCAAGCCCAGTGCATTATCCCACTCATCCAACACCCCCGCAATACCTTCCTGCTCTGGCAATGGTGGGAGTAATATATTGATATCTGCCAATTCATCTTTGGTTATACCTTTTATAGCAAGCCCCTGACTTTTATCTATAATTTCATTTTTATGCTTTTTTATTATAAAAAATAAAAATTTCTTATTTATTAAATTGTTTGCTTGTAATATTGTTAAATCTTGATTTACTGCAAAGCTTTCTTCTAGAAACACTTGTTTGCCAACAGATACTCTTGTCACTAATATAGTATCATTAGCATTCGCTATTTTTGCTGAAGAATTTTTTAACCCTGCCTCTGTTATATAATCACAACCTATAATTTTATCATTTTCTATATATCTGGCAGATAGCCATTTTATATTTCCATTCCAGAAATCTTTATTTTGTTTTGATGGAGTGCCGCCGGAAAACATCGAACATACATCGCCTAACGTTTTTTCTTGCCACCCATCAGGGATAAAATGAGTTTTATTTAACATTTTTTCAACTCCATATATCCCTTTGTTTGCCTGTCAGTCCAATATTCAATTCTGATTTTGTTTAGATTTTTATTATCAACTTTAATTTGCGCCCCACCATATTGAACTGGGTTTTTATCTTTGTGTTCACTCTTTGGGTCTGTTCTATAAACGTAAAACAACTTATTTTCATCATAAAACCATTTACTGACGATACTTTCACCATGCATTTCATCGCTTAATATAATAACTTTTGTTGAGGAGAATGTTTGTTTAATTTCTACATTTACAGCTTTCTGACCTTTTTTGCCCTTGTAGTTATAATGCAACTTGCCTTTCCATTTACCAGAGATATTATATTGGCGAATTATAATGGGCGAAAACCAACGCCATATAAAAAGGTCAAAGAAAATCCATACAACCGCAACAATCGCCAACACCAGCCCTGTGGCTCTTATATAATTTCCGAAAATAGAAACCGCCGCCCAGAATAAAGTAAGCAAAATAATAATGATTGAATCTTTTATCACCACAAAACCTCTATCATTTTCTCTGTAAACGCCTTAGCGTCGTCAATCGTCCATTTTTGTATTGAACTAAATAATAACTTAATCTCATTTAATTCAACAAAAGAACTTGGATTTGTGCGTAAATATCGGCTCCACGCTTCTACTATGTTGCGCGCCTTGCCAAGGTAATTTTTCGACGAATCCATAATCAATGAATTATCAACATTATAGACCATGCACTCAATCAAGAACGAAGGAATATCATAATTTAAATCATTCTTTATTCCCTTAAATATGCGAACCATCTGTTTATAATACCCGAGAGACATGGCATCTTTTAAATCACTGTTATTTTTATCCTGTAATGGATAATTCAAACTTCTGACTTGGTCGTTAAAAAAAGACATTATCCCATCACGACTATTGATATATTTATCATCTTTGGCAGGAATAGCTCCCACAACATCTGATTCGTGTTTATAGGATGTTTCTTTGATTTTAAATGCTTTTTTCCCATTTCTAACTTGGTCACCAAATCGTTCTTTTAATGCTTTTTCCAAATGTTTTCTATGATATTCACAAGATTTTCCGCCACCCTTATGGTCTGGGCTAATACATTGTTTTGGTGTATCAATTAAAAAATGTCCATCAAACAACACATAAATATCCACATCACTATCAATTCTAACATTGGTTTTGTTATGATATGAACCTTTCAGTTTAACAACAGGACAATTTAGTTCTGCGGCTTTCCAATCATAATCATCAATCGCCTCTTTAACCATTTCAATAGAATGGTTTGCTTTTGCTTGTTCTGTATCGGATAAATCTTTTGTAAATCCAATCAGAGAATCATTATCATATTTTAACATCGTGTAGCCTTTTTACTTCAACCCCAATTCTGTCAGGTATTTTTTCATTTTTGCGGTGGATTCGGACAGGCGCGCGTCTATATCCGCCAACTCCGCCGCGACCGCCGCCATATCAACGGGTTCTTCCGCCGTAAAGGTATCAACATAGCGCGGAATATTCAGGTTATAATCATTTTCCGCGATTTCCGCCGACTTTGCCAAATGTGAATACTTTTCAATTTCCGCCCGTGTGCGGTATGTTTCAACAATTTTATTTATCTGTTCATCCGATAGAGTATTTTGCGCTTTGCCAGGCACAAATTCACGGCTGGCGTCAATAAACAGAACATCTTTGCGGTTTTCGTTTGTGCCGCCTGCCTCACGCGACCGGTCAAAAATCAAAATCGCAACAGGTATCCCAACCGTTTGAAATAAATTCGCCGGCAGACCAATAACTGCGTCCAACAAGTTTTCTTCCACCAGTGCACGTCTAATTGTCCCCTCGCTTGAACCACGGAACAAAACGCCGTGCGGAACAATTACCGCAACGCGTCCGCTTTCGTTCTTTGCCGTTTCAACCATGTGCGAGATAAAGGCATAATCGCCCTTGGACTTTGGCGGCATTCCGCGCCAGAACCGGCGATAAATATCATTATCAAGTTTCGGTTCGCCCCATTTATCCAATGAAAACGGCGGATTTGCGACCACGACATCAAACTTCATCAATTTATCATTTTCAATCAATTTCGGGTCGTTTAATGTATCGCCCCATTCAATACGCGCAGAATCTTCACCATGTAAAAACATATTCATTCGCGCCATATTGTAATTTCCACCATTCTTTTCCTGGCCATACAATGCGTAATTCCGTCCGCCGATTTCTTTTGCCGTCAGCAATAACAGAGAACCCGAACCACAAGTCGGGTCGCAGATTCTGTCCCCCGCCTTTGCGCCCGCAAGTTTTGCCAGCAATCCCGATACACTTTTCGGCGTGAAAAATTCCCCCGCTTTTTTTCCGCTGTCCGCGCCGAAGCGTTCAATCAGATACATATACCCATTGCCCAAAATGTCGTCATCAACATCAGATAAATCAATCTTTGCAAAGTCATTTATCATATCGCGCAACATTTTATTGCGTTGCGCCGTTTGCCCCAGTTTTTCTGAATTAAAATCGGTTAAAAATATATTATCCAATGTTGGGCTGTTTGCGTCTTCAATCGCATGCAACGCTATATTGATTTGTTCGCCGATATTATCATCATTTTGATGTGCAAAAATATCATCAAATGCCGCGCCTTCTGGTACACGGAATCGTGCCAATTCCAGTTTGTTTTTTAACCGCTCTGGCGTGTCGCCGTATTGTTTAATCAATGCCGCTTTTTCTTTTTTATGCTGGTCAGACATATATTTATAAAACAAGAATGGCAAACTGTAATCCTTGAAATCCGCCGCCGCAACAATCCCGCGTGCAGAATCCGCTGCCGCCCAAAGTGTTTTATTCAATTCGTCTTGTGTTATTGCCATTATGCTACCCCTATATTTTTTATAATTATATTATCAATTGCCGACATTGTCAGTTCCATCTGCCGATTATGCAATGTTGCCCAATCGTTAAACTCATTCGTCATTGCGACCAGTTTTTTTTGTAAATCCATCGGCGCGACCACGATTTCCAGTCCGCGCAATTCCGCCCCTGTGATAAATGGCTGAATCGTACCACCAGACATTTGCCGTTTTAACATATTTTGTCCGACACTGCTGTTCAGGTACATTGCGATATATTCCGGCAAAATATCAGAGCGATTGATTCTCATTCGTAAAAATGAGGTCGGGACAATTGCCGCCGGCATATCCGATTTATACACCGCCGCCGCAAACCGTCCGCGCGCCAACAATATAATTTCGCCGTCCGTTAAAATATGCTTTTCGGGATTTTGAATTATTATTGCCTTGGTTTCGTCAAAATTGATTTCTCCATTTGTAATGTCTTTGGGCTGAATCAAGGCGACGGTCGCGCCAGTTGTTGGCACTTCCTCCGTCCGCAAGGAATACCCCGCCCGAATATCTACAAAATCACCAAATTTCAATTTCATACGAATCGCCCCGTTAGTTTGTATTCATATATTACATCATAAAGAGATAAATGTCAAGGAAATAATTTTGTAGTATTTTAATACAAAGTTTCGGAAGTGTTTGCTCTATATTTGCGTGCCTTGCGGTCGCCCACCGCGACCAGCGCACCCACCGACACCAATTTTGCAAAGTATTTTTTAACGCTTTCCGCCGATTTGCCAGTGATTTTCTGTGCTGTCGCATTTGTAATTTCGCGCTCGTTCGCCAACCAATCGGTAATCTGGAACAGAAAATCCAGTTCGTTATCGGTAATTTGTTTTAATTTATCGGTATTTACACCCAGTTTATCGGTAATTGTTTCCGTTTTATCGGTATGTTCGGTTATTTTATCGGTAAAAATATACATATCCGCGTTATTCAATATATTATCTTCGCCCAGCAACATATTCCCGAAAAACTGATATAAAAAGTCAAAATTATACGGAATGTTTTTTGATAAACTTTGATAATTCGCGCGCACCAGCGCATTGCGGAAGAATTTAGAATACTTTTTGAACCAAGAATTATCCGCATCAAAGCCAAGTTGCCGCAGGTATTTTATTGCGAACACGGCGGTCGTGCGGGTGTTGCCTTCAAAAAACGGGTGAATCTGCCAGATTTTTGATATAAACCGTGCCATGTGTTCCATACGCACCCGCGCATCCATTTTGATATAATCAACCTTGCGCTCTTCGCCGAAATCATAATCCATAGATTCCGATATCGTGCCTGCAAATCCATATTGCACGGTATCGTATCCGATAATGGGCTCATTCTTTATAATGTTGCCGTCGGGAAACTCGGGCAATAATCCCGCCGCACGAACAACGCCCGCGATTTTTGGATTTACATCACGAAACAGAAATTTATGAATTGTAATATACATTGACGGCGCGAATGTAAAAGACGGGTCGTTCAGTATTTGTGTAATCAGGGTTGATACACGGGCAACTTCCTCTTTGTCTTCGCCTTCGGATTTACCCGCTTGGCTGGAATAGTATTTATCAACTTTTTTATATGCATCCGTAATTGTGATTTTTCCGTCAATGTTATCGCGTGCAACATCCAATAAATACTTTGATGGGGTCAGTCCATCTACCGCCTGCAAACCAATGGCAATGTCCCAGTTTTGCTGGCGGGCGTTGCGCGAGGACGGCTCGCCCACGGGCTTGTATTCAGTAATAATTTCTGGCACTTTTGCCGGCATTATGAAACCCTTGTGTTTATTTGTTTTATTATACAATACTTATTCCAAATTACCAGTATTTTCTAGCGATATATTGTATTTTTATGGGGGAGTGTTTTCTAGAAATATGATACATTTTTTCTAGAAAAATATAGTGGTGTTTTTTAAGAAAAAAGTATGCATTTTTCTTAAAAATCTGCGGGGTTCTTTATGATAGTTTTTTTCTGTAAATTCTTATGGAAAACTTTCAATTTTCCGTTAAAAAATCTTTGCACCATACACACCCCCGCTGATGTAATTTTCTACAAATATCGCGCGGTTTTTGTAGAAAATTATAGAGTTGCATTTTTACAAAATTTATACACATTTTGTAAAAAATTATGCTTGATATATTCTATACTAAATATGTAAATCGTAAATTGCAACCTGCACGTCGGCGGGAATTGCAGAAATAATTTTGCGGAACTCTGTTTCCCATTCGTCGTCTTTCATAAATTTGTCTTCGCCTTCATACCAACGACCATTAAATAAAATTGCGCCCGTGGATTCTAATTTTTCGGGTTCTACTTCGCGCCAAATTGCGCTGTCTGCAAATTTGCCATCGCGAAAAGGCAACATATCTTTCCAACGTCCGCCCATTTGATACCAATCCCATTTTGCCTGCGGGTTATACCAATATCCCCATCGTCCATTTGCGTCCGGTTCGCCCCCGTGGTATTCGCGTGCGAAAGTATCAAAGTCCGGATAAAATTCGTTGAACTTTACGCGTTCCAATTTTGCGCCCTTTGGGCATACAAATTCCTTTGGGGCTAATACATTTTTTTGAACCCAACATTCGTCAAGCGATTTAGCGTATTTATCAACTTTGCGCCCGTCCGGAAATACGACGCATTCCATTGTTTCATTTTCAAAACTTTCTTTGTATCCGTCTGTGCAATCATTAAAAGCCCACCGCATATTTTCGTTAAACGGGGCGAGTTGCCCTTCGGCATTCCCGCCAATAATTAAAACTGGAAAGTGCATAATTTACTCCTTTGGTTTAGTATTCGTTTGCTTGCATAATTGTTAAAACTCGTTGCGTAAGTGCGGCTTTGGATTTATCCGGCGAATGAAATTGCATAGCCTTGTCGTAATAATCAATTTTCCAAAAGTATTTTTCGCCGTGGAAATTTAGTGCGCCGAAATCGTGTTCATGGTATGGGTCGTTGTTCGCATTAAAGTCTTCAAAGCAACGAACTTCGTCAATTAAACCGAACCGCTCGCCGTCCATCATTGCCGAAACGCCAGCCGAAAATACCAACATTCCAAGCGTCGGATTCAACAGGTCGCGTCGGAAATTATCGTTTAGTTTCCGCACCCGAGCAGTATTTATATTTTGCGCCGGCGCAACATTATTTTCCGTTTTTGCCGTCAATCCCGCAGATTGTGCAGTCATTTATAACTCATTGTATTTACATTGTTTTTTTTACATTGCCAATCTGCCGGATAAAAAATTGAAAGTCCAGCGAAAAATACGAAAAAAGCGATAAAAATAGCAGAGAAAATCTCAAATTTTCGCTGTGTTGTAGGAATTCGCACCATTGACGGTAGATAATATTTTTAATTTAAGATACTTGATTTATTAGATGTTTTACCTATATAAAAACATAATACTAACAAAGAATTATAATATGTTTCCAGGGCGCCCAATTATAAAGACAGAGTTTGCGAATAAGGGTATAGTTTTTGTCGGGCGAGAACAATTCATATTTAACGGAATAACATTTCATGATTTTTTGATTGATTTTATAAAATCCAAACTGGGATATAAATGGTTACGAGAACAAAGTTTAAAACCAGATGCAAATAAACATCCTATATTATTATGGTTTGCAGAAATTGGGAATCTGCAGAAAAGTGCAAAAACAAACGGTCGTGGATTATGGCAAGCACCATTATCTGGTTCTACAACTTCATTATTAAAATTAGCGTATTATATTTATTTACTTGGCAATAATGCAAAAATTGAAAATTTACTCCTTACGCGTCTGCGAAATAAGGAGTTGTTTTATGCTGCCTTATATGAGACTTATGTTGCATCAGTTTTTTTATATGCTGGCTATAACCTAGAATTAGAAGACGAAACAGATTCAACAAAAACTCATTGTGAATTTACAGCTATAAATCGCAAAACAGGGAATAGATATTCAGTTGAAGCAAAATTAAGAAGTTCAAATGTTAATGATATTAAAGATGTTAAAATATCTAACCAACTTATACGTGCATTAAAAAAACAAACTGATAATCAAAAGATAATTTTTATCGATGCCAATTATCCATTAAATTCAGAAAAAGAAATGAACACGTTATTTGATAATATAGAACAACAAATAAATTTAATTGAATGTAAACAAAATCAAAAGGATGAAGCGTTTTTATTTATAACAAACAATCCCTATCATTTCAGAAACTTTACGCCTTCTCCGCAATCATCTGTATTGATTCGCGGTTTCAGAAAACCAGACTTTAATCTTATATTTCAACAAATATCTTTGCATCAAATGATAGATTTAAGGGATAAATATCAAGATATATTAGACATACATGCCGCATTTCCAAATACATTAACAACACCGGATAATTTTAATGGCGATATTGTAGACCAGATATACAAGATTTTACCCATAAAAAATAAATATCAAATAAACAATAATTACGATATTACGATAAATAACAAAAATACAAATTTTACATTAAATAACTATATCATTGATTATATAAATAAAGAGGTATTTCTTATATTTAAGAATAGTGAAGGTACAATATTACATATTGAAAGTTTAACGGACGATGATATAAAGAATCACAAAGATGCTCAACAAAAAATGATAGATGCTATTGAACAAAAAAACAATAGAAATAAAAACCTTTTAGAATTATATGATTGGTTGTATAGTGTTTATTCAAATACTTCGAAAGATAAACTTATTGAATTTATGAGTAATGTTATAGATATGGATATATTAGAATCTAAAACTCAGAAAGAACTTGCAAGAATTTATTGCGAGGGCATGGCGCAACAAATATATTTCCATAAATAAAATTTTCCTTTATTTATATAAGTTCTTACACTAGATAAATACAAGCATTATTCAACAATCTCCCAATGACTGCCGTTTGCAGAGCCTTTGCGAGAAAGAATCC
>JAISHM010000005.1 GCA_031262525.1 Rickettsiales bacterium
GCGATGAATATCTGAAAAGTTTGGATTTAGAGGTAATTCATATTAGCGCAGAATCAGTATTAAAAAATCCAGCAGACGCAGCAAAGTATTTAGAGAATAAAATACAAATTTGGCTAAACCACCCCGCCCTGCGGGCACCCCTCCACCGGAGGGGAACTTATTTCCCGACTTCAACCCAATCGTTGGATTTAGCGCCCAGCGTGGAAAAGTTCTTATCCGACAATAACGCAAAATTTTCCGACCTGTCTGCGATTGGTGTTGTCGTCGGTCCGGGCAGTTTTACTGGGATTCGCCTGGGGATTGCATACGCCAAAGGTTTAGCGATGGGATTATCTATTCCGCTGATTGGGGTCAATAAATTTGAAATTTATCTGCACAGCGCGGCGGATAGCATTGTCGCGCTGGAATCAGGTCGCGGTGATTTTTTTGTGTCAGCGCATAATTTAGAACCACAAATTATGGATATTGAAACATTAGAAACGCGTCAAATGGATTATCCGCGCACAATCGGACATAAACCATACAATTTAACAAACGCGTTGGAAATAGTCGCGCAGAAATTAAACGCACCAGTCGCGCCCGTAATACCACTTTACATCAGGGATAGTTATGTTAAAACAAATTGCACAAATGCGTAATGCGTGCTTTCCGCACCGCGAACCGTGGGACGAAAAAGTTTTTCTGGAATTAAAAGCATCTGGATATGAAATGGTCGTATCCCAAAATAGTTTTATTGTCTGGCGTCAGGTTTGTGACGAAATAGAAATTGTATCATTGGGGGTTATGCCAGATGCGCGCGGAACAGGCGTTGGCAACGCATTGCTGGTGCTGATAGAGCATGGTTCGCCAGATGTAAAAACGATTTTCCTGGAGGTTTCCGAGAAAAATATTTATGCGCAAAATTTATATAAACGAAATGGCTATGAACAAATCGGATTGCGCAAAGATTATTACGGCGTGGGCGAAAACGCAATCACTATGCGGAAAATTATTAAAAAGTAAATTTCACCATTCTATTTTTTAATCCGCAGCGCAATTTCCGCCAGATACAGACCAACTGGTCGTGCCATTGCCCAGATGCCAACCCGCCGAACAACTGATACACGCATAATTTGCGAATAAATGCTGGCGGACCTGACCATTTCCATTTGTTATATCTGGACAATCTATCGCATCACCAACCAACACAACCCCGTTATCCAATGAAATGTCATAGCCCCTGCCCGCCCCAGGTTGCGGCCTGCACGCGCTGTCTGCAACATTTACCATTCCAGTGCCGCATGACAACGGCGCCAAAGACAAACACTCCGCAAAATCCGTCGCATTCATTGTTGTCCAACAATTTGCCGCCATATATGTTGTGGTCGCACTTCGTTTATCGGCACAATTTCCCGCCGCAGTCGTATATTTTGTATCATCACCATTGCAAGACGATATATCCGCGGCATTCTCATACGCGCCCGTACCGCCACCACCACATGCCGCAGTTGGTGTATTGCAATCCGAACCCGTCCAGCCATCCGCACACAGGGTTTTGCTGATGTTATACACAGTTAGTAAATCTACAGAATTTGCCCGTGCTTCAAACAAAGAAGGTTTTGCAGAAATCCCGTGTCCTGAACCAATAAATCCCGCGGCTGATATAAATTCATCTGAATACCCACCATTAATTGGTCCCAGGTTATAAAATAAAAACCCCCCATTTTGCGCAATCGAGCCTTCTATATTATTTGCGGAATCCAACCCGATATTTTCTAAATCCGATTCTGAAATCCCGATATTATTACAACCCCCATTATTTGTCCCACTTTGGCAATTTTCCCCAGAATACCCATTTTCACAATACCACGCACATTTTTCAACACCATCTGGTTGTTTATAATAATAAGTACTGTATACACCACCAGTATCTATTGAACACAATGTAGTAAAACAAAAATACCCCCCATGTTCCACTATTTTCTGCGCCATATAAATTGTTTTATATGCGGGATATCTAGAATAAGTTTTGGTTATTGGGTATATTATTTGCCCCTGATTTGTAGCACCGTAAGGACTATTTTCTGATACCCCCCAGGCGTTCAAGACCGCGTCTGATACCCCCTTGGTCGCATTTGCTGGGACAACACAAAACGAAAATATCAAAGCGCAAATTATTACCTTTGTATTGCAGAGTTTTTCTCTTAAACTCTCTAACCACCCCGCCCTGCGGGCACCACCCCACAGGAGAGAAACTTCTATCACATTGTTAAATTTGCACTTTGCAATTTGCACTTTGCGATTTTTATCAAAAATCTTTTTTATTAAACTCATTCCCCTATCCTGTTAAAAATAACACTTTCTGGCTGATTGGTCCCAATATCCGTTTTCGCCGATACTTTCACAACGCGCCTGATACCAGCAACTACTGAGCTCGCACGTGTCATTCGCCGAGTTATAAACCGCGCAACCATTGCCACCCGACAAAGCATCTTGGGCCGCGCAGATTTCCGCCGCGTTCGTATATAAACACAAACCCCAACCAATCCCAGACGCCGATTGTGTCGTCCCAGATGTTGTCGCCAAATTTGACGCAATAATTCCCGCAAAATCTACATTCCCCAGTGGATTATTCACCACACCAGATGTCGTTTCATTCGTGCGCAAGTTGGTGCCAGTTGTCGTTGTCCCAGTATCATTTGTCGGTTGTTTATTCAGTGTTATTGTCCCGCCATTCCCCGTCGTTGTCGTTATTGTTGTCGTTCCTGTACTCTTATTATTCATTGCGTTATTTAACTGGTCTGCTTGGCTGAGCGTGCTGCCAAGCCCCGTCCCCACCGCATCCCGCGCGCGAATACGCAGCGCGCTGCGCCCAGTATCAACCCCACGCAACTGACCCGATGAACCGCCCGCCGACACCGAATAATTTGATGTCAATGTTTCTTGTAATGCCGACATACTGCCATACACATCATTCACAAACTTTGATGCCAATTTTATATCAGACATCCCCGAAACATCATTTGCATTCGTTGTCCAGCGCCCATTCGACGCCCCACACATTGTCCCCAATTGCGACGACATATTTGCGCGGACATTGGTCATAACCTGATTTATAATTTCCGTTGTTTCCGCAGAATTTGGGTCCGCACAAAATGTCTTTGCATACGATTGCAAATTACCCAATAACTTTTCCGGCGCCATTAAACGACACCCATACGGCGCAGTTTTATCTATATCCCCAACCCCCGGCGCGCAAGTTTCCGTAATATACGATTCCAGCGCACTTTTACACCCACTGCTGATAATCGCAGAATTCATCGCATTAACAAAATTCAATAATTCTTTCAATCCGCAAGTTTCTGCATTAGTGATTTTATTATTCACATCAAATGTGCATATCGTCCCGCCCGCCGGAGTGTAAAGCGCAGAACACACCAAAACCTGGTCCCGACACATCGCAGCCGCCGCCGCACCAGATGCCGCCGCAGTTCGTCCAGATGTCGCCTCGAACGTGCTGTTTAATGTTTCCGTCGTGGAATTATAACAATCCTTTATCGTTACAACACAACTATCCTTGACCTCTTGCAATTTTCGGTCCTGGGCCTGGGAAATTTCAACCAGGGCCTGATTCACAAAGGCATCCCACACCGCATCCGCATCATCACGGCACGAATCCAATGCAGATTGTGCACGATTCCGATACCCGTTCAATCCCGCAATAAACGCACTATTTTCAGGCGCCGTTGGATTCTCTAATTTAATCTGTCCCGCCAGTTGAAACAACCGCGTTGAATATATCGGCTCTCCCGTTGAGACATTTATAAACTGCCCCGTAAAGTCCAAACATCTTTTATAATTTTCACCGCATGCAGAATCCGATGTGATTTCTTTTTTCACATTCGCAATACATTCATTCATTGACGCAGAATTATGCGACATATATTCACGCAGACGCGCCGCCCGCAATTCATTATTCGCGTTTCGCAGATTATCCGAAATTTGGGTCTTTTTACGTTCAACAGCCTGTTCATATAAATCACAATCCTGACCAATGATAATACTATACGCGTTTTTCACCATATTCATCATCGCATCATTTGTGCATGATGACGATGCCAAAGACAGACACTGGCTATTTAATGCGTTATACAGCGCATCCCCACTCAATCCTGTTAAATCAACATTATCAGACGACACCCCACCAGTCCATATATCTTGCATGGCATCGTCTATATTAAACGATATTTCCCAATTTTTATTTGAATCTTCCGCAGTTGATTTCCCAGACAACAAATCCCCAATCTGTGCCAACATTTCGGACATTGCCGAAGTGTCCGCCACAGCGGCAATTTCGCCACTGGTGGCGGACGACATTGCCCCCACCTGCCCCGCGGTCAATTCAACATTCATCAAATTTATATCGTTAAAGTTATCTATCATTATTTGTGCGCTGTCCAACGCAGTATTCATATCGCGCAAAGATTCATAATCCCCAGAACAAATACAACGACGAAATTCACTGGACGCATTCCAACAAACCTGGTCCATACAGGTATTATAAGCATTATAACACTTTTCATAATCCGCGCCCAAAACCGAAACATCA
Organism: Rickettsiales bacterium; assembly: GCA_031262525.1. Classification (GTDB taxonomy): domain Bacteria; phylum Pseudomonadota; class Alphaproteobacteria; order Rs-D84; family Rs-D84; genus JAISHM01. Next base: position 4,589 of record JAISHM010000005.1, read on the forward strand.
TTAAACACAGCCGTCGCACGCGCCGCAGTTGCCGACCGCACAGGTGTCGCACTGCGCGATATGGTCGCTGTCCGTGCGGGCGTCGCACTGCGTGATAAGGTCGCTGTCCGTGCCGTGCGCGCCGTGCGGGATACCGCCGAACGCGCAGGTGTCGCACTGCGTGAGTTATTTCGCAACACAGCGCGATTTGTTGTGTCTGATATATTTGCGCGCTCGGTCGTTGCCACACGCGCCGTCGCCCCCGCACGCGGATTAGGCGCAGTCGCAGCGTGAGCCGAATAAACCGCGCCCACCAGACAACAAAATGTCAGCAGTATTTTTCTCATATTCCTTCTATATAAATATATTTTACAGAATTATGATTTTTTACGCAAGCAGATAATCATCATTTACGCCAAGTATTTTTACCTGTGTTATCGTTCGCGCAGGAATCGGCGCGCCCGAAACGCGCACCGGAATATCATCATCATTTCGCCCGATATTATTATTTTCCATCAAAATTTCCGCAGTTGTTCCGATTAAAGTTTTCATAAACTCCATGCGATTTTTTTGTGCCGCATCGCTGATTATTTTTACGCGCGCGCGCGCCACATCGCGCGGAACTTGGTTTTCCATTGTTGCGGCCGCCGTCCCAGGTCGCGCAGAAAACGGAAAAGCATGAATATGAATCGGTTTTAATTCGCGGACTAAATCCAATGTCTCGTTAAACAATTTTTCGGTTTCGCCTGGGAATCCACAAATTATATCCCATGACATAGAAATTTTATTTTGCGCGATACGACGCACCATATCCGCATTATGCCGCCGCCCCATCGCACGCAAAATTGTATCAGACCCCGACTGCATAGATAAATGTAAATGCGACAACATCTTTGGATTTTCTGCCATTAAATCACAAACACGCGATGTCGCCGGCGACGCTGGATCCATTGACGATAGGCGCAGTCGCGCTAATTTTGGCACATCATTCAACAGCCGCCGACAAACATTATCCAAGAACATATTGCCGCAATTTTCATCAGATAAAACATAGCCAGCAATATCAACACCAGTTAAAACAATTTCATAAAAACCATCAGCCACCGCGTCTTTAACATCTTTTACAATTTGTTCATACGGAAACGCAACGTTTTTTCCGCGCAACTGGGATACAATGCAATAAGTGCATTTATGATTACATCCATTTTGCACCTGGACAAATGCCTTGGACAAATCTGATACAGGCAAAATAGTTTCACAAAACTGCGTATTTGGCGTAAAATCCAACCCATACGCAGACAAATTCATTTTATCTGCATTTGTGATAACGCGTGCCACATTTGGCAAAGCCGCATATTCTTCCACAGCACGGGTCGCGCCGCAACCTGTGATAAAAATAGTCGCATCCGGATTTTCGCGTGCCAGTTTTCTGATTGCTTGTTTTGATTGTTTTTCCGCCTCTTGCGTGACGGCACAAGTATTCACAACAATTGTATTTTTTGCCCCCGCCATGGTCAGCATTCGGACAATTTTCTCTGATTCCAATGCGTTCAGACGACACCCCATCGAAACATAACGATTATTGGTATCATAATTTTGTAAAGATTTTTCTTGATTTTTCATCCTATTTGGGGCATTATAGCCTGGTTATAAAAAATTTCAACAAAGGATTTACAGATATGGCACGGACAACAAACAGCGATACTTTGAAATTTGTGGATAGTCGTTATGAATTGGGAATACTGGCGACACAACGCGTTCGCGACCTGAATGGCGGCATAGAACCCGTTGTGCCCGCGGGACGCGACAAAGAAACGGTTGTTGCCCTGCGTGAAATTGCTAGTGGTAAATTAGATGTTGCGGACCTGCGCCATGAATTTGTGCAAACTTACAAATCTGCACCAATTGCGGACGGGGCAGATGCGTCAATTGAATCTGTTGCAGACGACCCATTGTTAAAAGAACTGGATGCAGAATTAGAAGGGGCGATTTTAGAGACCCCAATGACAGACGCGGAAATGGAAAATGAAATGGACGATTCTTTGGCGGACGAAAACGATGATACTATGGACGCTGAATCAGACATCGCCGCGATAGAGGGCGAACAAGAATAAAACCGCAGATGCGGAAAAAAATATGGAGACGTCGCATAGCGGTCTAGTGCGCTTGCTTGGAAAGCAAGTGTGGGGGCAACTCCACCAAGAGTTCGAATCTCTTCGTCTCCGCCAGACTTCGCCAAGGCTTCGTCTGGCAAGCTACCAAGAATATGAAATTCATCCCCGAACTTCGGGGATTTTTTATTACCTGCCAAACTTGTCCCGCATAGTCCAGCATTGCCCCTTGACGCCCCGCATTGTCTATATTCCACTATTGTTGTTCTTGTAATTTTGCGTCTGGATTGGTCTGGCGCAGTCTGGCAAGAATTTACATATTCCGGACATAAAATCCCGACATAAATTGGACATATCCAGTGTAAGTTTTTACTGGTATTTTTCAACAAATTATACTACAATATAATCAAGAGGTTTTAAGTATGGTATTGGAAAATAAACTGAAAATTACCAATCAAATAGAATTAAATCGTGCCGAAGAAAAAATCAGCAAATCTGCAGCACGCGACCTGTGGGATTCTGGTGATATTGATAAAATTCCAGTCGGTACTTTTGCAGGGTTAAAAAAAATACATAAAAAACTTTTCGGGAAAATTTATGATTTTGCTGGAAAATTGCGTGATGTAAATCTGGCAAAGAAAAATTTTCGTTTTGCACCACTGATGTATTTGGAACATTCATTGAGACATATTGATAAAATGCCTCAAAGCAATTTTGATGAAATTATTGCAAAATATGTTGAAATGAATATTGCACATCCTTTTCGTGAAGGAAATGGTCGCGCGACACGAATCTGGCTTGATTTAATCCTAAAAAAAGAATTAAAGAAAGTTGTTGATTGGAATCTGGTTGATAAAGACGAATACCTTTCTGCAATGGAGCGCAGTCCTGTGAAAGACACCGAGATAAAAGAATTATTGCGCGGCGCGCTGACCAATAAAATAAACAATCGCACGGTTTATATGCACGGAATTGATACCAGTTATTATTACGAAGGTTATGACGAATTTAAGACCGAAAAGGTTGATAAATAATGAACACTCTTGATTTCCTTTTGTTTCAATACAAACCTTATGATAATCTTGAAAAAGATGATTTAGAAAAATTGCGTTTATTTTCAGAACATTATAAAAAAACGCTATACGACAGATTACCCAATCAACCTGTAATAACTGCAAGCGCAATGGTTGTAAATCCAGATTTTACGAAGATACTTGTAATGCATCATAAATTGCATGGATTTTATAAACAGTTTGGTGGACATGCAGATGGAAATCCAAATCTTGCAGCGGTCGCTAACAACGAATTATTTGAAGAATCAGGCGCAAAAGGAAAATTACTAGATACAAATCCATTTGATTTAATTCGATGGAATTTTCCAGATAGAAATAAAAATGGAATATTTTATCCGGCACATGATTGCTTTGATATTGCCTTTCTCTTCATTATGGACGAACAAATAAAATTAAACCCAAACAAAAATGAAGTTCTGGATACAAAATGGATATATTTAGAAATGTGGCGCGATTATTCGGATGATAATAATCCTACATATAAAAGCAATCCTCAAAATTATGATTATCAACAACGTATTTATAATAAGATTAAACAACGCTTGGCATTAAATAGTAATTTACCACAGATATAGGCAAAAATCGTGCGTTTTTGTAATCTAGCGCACCATAAATTCTGCGACATATTATAGACATAGAGATAAAAATTAAATCAAAAATCCCGCAGAACGCACAGATTCCGCGGGTTTCAGATTTTACTTAAAATAATTTTTTATTACGCACAAAACTTGTCCCCTGACATACCCCCGACGTCCTTCAATGTCCCGCGTGGTCTATATTCCACTATTGTTGTTTTTGTAATTTTTCGTCTGGTGTGGTCTGCCGATGTCTGGCAAGAATTTACATATTTTGGACATAAAATCCCGACACAATCCGGACACGTACGGAGTAATTTACGGGGTATTTTTTTATAGTAATAATGATTATTTATTGTATAATTGTATTATGTTGGATTCGCAAAAATCTTTTTCAAAATTTATCAAAAAAATTAAACCTTTCGGTGCAAAATGTGGTATTTGCATAATTGATTTGGAAACTGGCAAACGGTTAAATTATAACGAAAACAAATTTATATATCCCGCAAGTACTTATAAAATTTTCATTGGGTCAGAGGTTATGCGTCAGATTGAATCTGGTAAATTAAAACTATCACAGAAAATAAAAATCAAAGCACCAAATACCATTGATAATGAATCACGATTTTATTATGTAGATTATAAATTCCCGACTTTGATGATGGGTAGTGAATGGACAATTGATAATTTAATGAAAGTAATGCTGGGGCGCAGTGATAATATGGCATCTAATGTTTTGATTGATGTTGTTCGCCGTGAAAACATATCAAAAAATATAATCAATAAAAATGGCTGGATGGGCAGTGATGTTACACGAAAATTCTTGAACAGAATTTATGAAAATAAAAAATACAGATACGCCGATATAACTGTAACCTGTGCAAAACATTTGGCAGAGTTTATACAAAAATTGGATAATAATGAATTGGCGGGTAGTAAAAATTTGCGTGAATATATGACACCTGGAAAATTTATACCGGAATTAGAACGTGTTGGTCGGCGCGCGCCAAAATATCATTTAACGAATGTTCTTTATAAAAAATCAGGATTCATACAAATTCTAACTGGTGGTGGAATTATTGGTTTTTTACGAAAAATTCGCAATCGTGGAATAATTAGATACCAGTCCGATGCGGCGCTTATAAAAATTGGCACACATAATTATGCGGTTGGAATTGTCAGTCAATATAGAACATATAATAAAAATAAATACTTTGAATTTAGTAAAATTAGCGAATGGTTGAATAAATGATTTCATTTAAAACAATTTTTAATGTTTTTCGTTATCGTATTGGACTGCGTTCTACTTTGCCTGCAAAGTATGTAAATAGCAAAAAAATCTATGAATCCAATGAACCATTGGTAAATATAATTAACGACAATACCTTTGATTTTTATGACGAGCCAAAATTGCGTGGAGGACTTTGGGTTCGCACGGGTGTTTATGAAAAATTAAAAATAGCAGCTACCATATTACCGGCTGGATATAAAATTTTGCTTTATGTGGGTTGGCGAAACAAAGCATACCAATGGTTAAAATGGGAAGAATGTGGACACAATATCGCATTTACCGCAAACCCGTCTGGCAAAAACGGTGTTGCACCGCATCAAACAGGTGGAGCAATGGATTTGTCGCTTGTATTTAATGGCGCGGAATGTGATATGGGGACGGAGATTCTTGCCTTTGATAGACAAAAATCACCAATAAAAAATAAATTTATCACGGATACACAAAAACAAAATCGTAAAATCTTGTATGGTGCGATGCGGAGTGCTGGCTTTGTAAATTATCCGAATGAATGGTGGCATTATTCGTATGGCGACCGCGCATGGGCGGCATACGGCAAACATAGTAATGCTATTTATGGCGAAACTTTTACACCAGATTACAAATTAAAACCCGAAGAAATGAAATATAAAGATTTGTAATTTAGCATTATCGTGCGTTATAATTTTTACCAATCTTTTGGTTTTGTGATTGTGCGGCCAATTGTGGTTTCAATAGCATCCGGTAATTGGCAACTTTCAAAGACAGAGCCCGATAATTTTTTTATAAAGCAAACATTTTCTTGTAAAATTTTGGCTGGGTTTGCGTGTTTATCAATATATAATCCGATTTTCTTTTTACAAATTTTAGTCGCAATTTCCACAGATTTTGCCATATCCGAATCATTAGAAAATAGCATTGCATAATCAAATTTATTTTGAAAGGCATCCGCTGTCAACTGCACCGCCAAATTTACATCTGTGCCTTTTTCTTCGGTTTTTATAACCTCTATCATTTTAATTTTGCCGTTATCCCAATCATCGGCAATTGGCATTTTAATTTTATGTTTAGAAAAATAACCTAATTCTATTTCAATTTTCGGGTTTGTTGCCAGTGCCTGCAAATAAACTTTTTGTTTTTCAGGTCTGTCAAAATTATCAATAAATGCGCCAACTCGGGCAGAGAAATATCGGACGGCGACCAATTCTTGATTTGGTTTTAATAAAGATTCACAAAGTTTCCATAAATCCAACCATTTATTTTTCGTTCCTTTTAATGAACTGTAAAATAGATTGAATCCATCAATATAGGCAATTACCCGCTGTGTCATTGTAAATCCTTATAAAATAATCGGGGGCAGTTGCCCCCGAACAATCACCGAAACGATGATTGGTTTCTGGTAAATAATATAACATAAAATGCCAGTCAATGTCAAGAAATAAATCATAATCGCAGTTTTAGGCATTTATTGCCGAGTGGCAAAAAATACCAATTACCACTTACAGATGGCGGAAATCGTGCGTTTTTGTAATCCTGTGTATCATAAATCCTGCGACATATTGTAGACATAGATTTAAAAATTAAATCAAAAATCCCGCAGAACGCATAGATTCCGCGGGTTTCAGATTTCGCTTAAAATAATTTTTTAATTACTGATATTTACATATTATTTAATCGTTTAATTCTTTCTTCGGTTTTTGGATGGGTTGCGAACACATCACCAAAAAACTCTCGCGCCCCGGCCAATGGTGATGCAATACACGCAACCGCCATAGACTTACGCTTATCCAAAACCTCTACCCGTGAATCACACGAAATTTTTTCCAGTGCCGACGCCAGGGCGTGCGGATTTCGCGTAATAAATGCCCCCGTTGCGTCTGCCGCAAATTCCCTTTTTCGCGACACCGCCATTCGCAATAATGGTGTAATGAAAAAGTTAAACACCGCAAACGCCAACCATACCATCAGTAAAATCGCGCCTGTATTATTTTTTTCGTCCCGCGAACCCGTGCCACTGATTGCCATTCGCAAAATTATATCCGCTGCGAAAACCGTTACCCCAATTCCCGTTATCAACAGCATATCCAGACGAATATCACGATTTCCAATATGCGCCATTTCGTGTGCAATCACACCTTCTAGTTCCAGTTTATCCAATTTTTTTATAATTCCACTGGTCAGCGCGATTGACGCGTCATTCGGATTGCGTCCAGTTGCGAACGCATTCAGTGAATCATCATTTATAATATAAACCCGTGGGGTCGGCAGACCCGCCGCCAAGGCAACATTTTCCACACTGCGAAAAACCTGCTTATACTCTTTTTCATCTTCAAAAATTTCACGCGCGCCGGCGGATGACAACATCATAGAATCCCCAAATAACCACGAAATCAACATCCATATTAAACACGCAATAATTGTCGGCATAGCCACCATCGCTGTCGTTTCCAACGCAGTCCGCAGTGGCGCAACAATCCATACAAAGAAAAATACCAGCGCGATAAAAATAATCGGGAACAGCGCCACCAACAGCGCTGTTTTCCAATTATTTTCGCGTATATGCTCATAAACAGACTTATGCACAGCCATTTATTAAAACTCAACCTTTGGCGCTTTTTTTGCTGCTTTTTTTTCTTCTTCATCCAACTCAAAGAATTTTTCGGGCACAAACTTAAACATATTCGCAACAATACTGGCTGGGAATTGTTCAATGTTTGTATTCAGCGACATTACCACCGAATTATAGAATTGACGCGCCGCCTGAATTTTTGTTTCTGTATCAGTCAATTCGTTTTGCAGTTCCATAAAGTTCGCGTTTGCCTGTAATGTTGGATATGATTCCGACAACGCAAAAATACTTTTCAGCGCATCCGTTAAAACATTTTCCGCCGCACCACGCGCCGCAACGTCATGTGCCGACATCGCGCTATTGCGCGCCGCAATAACAGATTCCAGTGTTTCTTTTTCATGTTTTGCCGCACCCTTTACCGCCGACACCAAATTCGGTATCAGGTCATAGCGCCGTTTTAATTGCGTGTCTATGGTTGCCCATGCTTCGCGCGCTTGGACGCGCCTTGCCACCAATCCATTATAAACCGACAGAATATAAAGTCCGATTATTGCGATTATACATATTGCTATCCACATTTTTTACTCCTTTTTTGTTTTTATTTAATTCTTTTTCCACGAACCAGCCGTGCTTTTTCTTTATCCCATTCGCGTTGCTTTATGGTTTGCCGTTTATCACTGCGTGTTTTTCCAACACCCACCCCCAGTAAGACCTTTATCAAACCGCGATTATTAAAATACATTTTCAACGGCACAATCGTTGCGCCCCGCACCGCCAATTTTCCACGCAGTTTCCGAATCTGCGACGCATGCAATAACAATTGGCGTCCGCGCCGTTCATCAAAGCGCACAATTTTTGCCGCAGTCGGCAATGGCTGAACCAAGACATTTTTCAGAACCAAGTTCCCTGCCCTGTCGGACGACACAAATCCATCACTGATATTTACCATACCGAATCTGATGGATTTAACCTCGGCCCCGGATAATTCCACCCCCGCCTCTATCGTATCTTCAATAGAATACTCAAACCGCGCCTTGCGATTTTCAGCCACCTGTCCAGATTTTATCAAAGTCCTCATAGTTTCGGAAATAACCTTTTTGTATTATTATACAATATAATCTCTAAATCCGCCATTTCAATCTTTTTTATTTGCGCCAACACTTCTGCTGTTTTGGTTATCATTGCGGGCTCGCACACTATGCCCCGAAAAGGCGTCGGCGCCAGATACGGCGCGTCTGTTTCAATAACAATCCTGTCCAATGGAATATACCGAAACGCATCGCGCAAATTTTCCCCGTTTTTGAAAGTTATTATCCCGTTCACAGAAAAATAAAAATCTTTCGTATCCATTAAACGCCGCGCCCAATCAGCATCATACGCAAAAGAATGCATCACACCACGCGCATCATATTTTTGTAAGATTTCCAAAGTGTCATTCGCTGCATCGCGAGAATGAACCGCAACCGGTAAATTTGCCGTGCGCGCAATTTCCAGTTGTGATAAAAATAATCCTTGTTGCTGAATTTTGTTATCATCACGATAATGGTAATCCAGACCAATTTCACCAACCCCAACAACTTTTTTATGATTTAACAAGTCTGTATAACGCGGCAATTCGTTCGAGTGTTCCGGATGAATTCCAATCGTTGCGAATACATTCGGATTTTCATCCGCCAGCCTTATCGCTGGCGCAAAGTCCGCTGGTTCCGCCGTTGCGCAAATCATCAACCCCACCCCCGCGTCGCCCGCACGCGCGACAATCGCGCCCGCCCCATCGGTATATTTATCGGTTAAATGACAATGAGTATCTATAAGCATTTTTTTATTTCGGTTAAAATCTTGAAAATTGTAATTTCTGGTTCAACGAAAATAGTTTCAATATCACGCAATTCACGGGTCGCAGATGAATATAAATCCGCCAACCCAAAGTATGCCACCGCGTCCAACAATATCCCATGCAATCCAGAGTATGGCGCAATCTTCTTTGCAATCCGCAATAAATCCCCCGCATTCGTATTTGGATTTTTCAGAGTGTTTAATAATTCTGTAAAAATCACATCGCCACCAGAATTTTTAAGGTTTGCGATTTTCCCAAAACTGCCCCCCGATAATTTTAATATATCGCTGGACATATCTTCGTTTGGCAAAAAAGTCATACACAATTCACGCAACTGATTTATGGTCAGCGGCGCTATTTTTTCAACGCGAGCGCGCGACCGAATCGTTGGCAAAACACCCCCCAAATTATGTGATACTAATAAAAACAGAGTTTTTTCTGGCGGTTCTTCTAACAATTTTAACATCGCATTTGTCGCAGACATTGTCATTTCGTCCAAACTATCCACCACTATCACACGCCAGCCGCCCGACATAGAAGACAACTGCATCTTCTCAATCATATTTGATACCAATTCCAGCGATAACTTTTTTGATTTAGAATGGTCTTTGCCATTACTATCCCGTTTTATTGCGTGTTCGGCATCTATATCCAAAATAAAAAAGTCCCCGATATTTCCATAAACGCGGCGAGCAATTTGATGCGCCATTGTCGCCTTGCCAATTCCCCGCGGTCCCGATAAAATCCACACAGGATGAATTGGATACTGGTCGCGCATTTTCCACGCATCATCAAAATTACGCAAAACCCCCAAATGCCCAACCAATTCAGGATTGTCGCGCGGGGACGGAAAATCAAAAGTTTTTTCTTTTTTAACGGCCACCGAAAATCACCCCCAAATTTTTAATTATTCTGCGAATAAATTGAACTTTTTTAACTGATTCAGTCGCAACCAAGGGCGCGCGCGCCATTTCCACCCCGTCGCGCGTTGCAATTATTTCGCCCAATTTATCACCAACCCGAATTGGTGCGGCCGCCGGAGTATTGTATCGCGCAACCATTTTTATATCATTCGCATCGTCTTTCTTTCCCAGTGTTATTACAAAGTCCCGCGCCACACCCGCAGACACAAAATCCTTTTTCCCATACCATACCGGAACATCCAAAATTTTATCCGATGATTTATACAAAATTTTATTTTTTGTTTCTGTAAATCCATAATTTAACAGGCGTTTCATCTCGTTCGCCAATGCATCGTGATTTTTTCCACGAAAGCCATTTATAACCCCAATCAAGCGACGCCCACCGACCTGTGCACTGGCCACCATACCATACCCCCCGTCCGCAGTATGCCCTGTTTTCAGCCCGTCCGCGCCATTCATAATAAACAATAAACGATTATAATTATAAGTGTGATTGCGTCCCCATTGCGCACACCATTCGGTCTGATACTCGTCAAAAATAAAACGCTTTTCTGAAAACATAGGGTATAAATCGCTGTGTTTTTCAATCAAATAACGCGCCAATATCGCCAATTCCCGCGAAGTCATTAAATTATTCGGATTGGGCAATCCCGACACATTACCAAAGGTTGATTTTTCCATTCCAATTTTTCGCGCCAGTTTGGTCATCTTTCCGGTCATTGCGGATTCTGAGCCCGCCACAGCATCCGCCAAAACAATCCCCGCGTCCCCACCCGACAAAACAATCAAACCACGCACAGCATCCGATACCAAAATTTTTTGTCCGGTGGTTAAACAAATCTTACTGGCGTCATACCATTCGGGGCGCTGATAATCCGCCTGGGACGGCACCACAACCCGTTGTTCCATTTTCAAATTTCCAGCCGCAACTTCATCAAAAACCACCGCCAAAGTCATCAGTTTCAACATTGACGACGGCGGCATTAAAACATCAGAATTTTTATCAACAATTTCAGCATTACTGGCGGGGTCAATAACAAACGCGCTGCGCGCTGTGGTCGTAAAAGCGTTAGCCACGCCACACACAAAACATAAAACCAAAATCAGAACTTTTTTCATAATTACAGCATAGCAATAAAAAACTTGCTTTTTCAAGAAAAATAAATAATAATTGACGACGCGCGACACCCTTGGAGGTCGCATAAAAACAAAAGGATTAAAAATGTCTATTAAATTACAAGCAGGAATTCGGAATGTCGCTGGCAAGGGGGCCGCACGTTCAGTCCGCAATAATAAAAAAGTCCCCGCGGTTATCTATGGCGAAAAACGCGAACCAGTTGCGATTGAACTGGACGCCAAGGGTTGGGGCGAACTGATTAAAAAACCAGCACTGCGCACCAAGTTATTTGAAATCGAAACGCCAAACGGCGTTGAAAATGCAATGTTGATGGATATTCAATATCATCCGGTAAAAGACAATGCGATTCACGTTGATTTTAAGCGCATAGATGTAAAAAAGCCGGTTTCCGTGGTTGTGCCATTGGAATTGTTAAATATGGAAACTGCGCGCGGGTTAAAAATGGGTGGAACATTGAACTTTGCGGTCCGTCGCGTGGCGATTGTCGGCTTGGTTGATAAAATCCCTGAAAAAATTGCGGTTGATTTGACCGAGTTAAATATCGGCGATGTGGTGCATGGAACAGACCTGAAATTACCAGATGGTGTTGAATTGGGTCTGCGTCAGGCGGAATTGGCGTTTGTAATTATCGCGGGTAAAATGGCCGAAGAAGCAGATGCGGCAAAGCCAGCGGCAGCGGCGCCAGCCAAAGATGCCAAGGCCCCAGCAAAGAAAAAATAATAAAACTGGAAAAATAAAAAAAACGGGGTTCTCCCCGTTTTTTTTATCAAAACTGCTGCGCTGCATTGGACTCCGCACTTCTGCGGGGTGACGGAGTATATTTATAATGTCTGTTGGGGTTTCCCTTGTTGTCTTATTATGCTTTGTCTTTCCTTAATTTCTTTATAAACATCGCTATTAACACCAAACCTTTTATCAAATTCTGCGTCTATATCTTCATTACTGATTCTGGGGATGATAGTATTGTCAAATTTTACCTCTTTCCCATTTTCATCAATATAATTACTGATTCTGGGGAAAGATTCATTACTAAATTCCATCATAATCTACTCCTTTATTTTTCAGCGACGACGAAATCCAGCGCGTCGCCCGTTTCAATTTTATCTGCACGTGATGCCGCCCCCAGCAAAGAGAATAACACATTGGGCGTTGCCATCGGCAATGTCAACACACTCAGACGCGCGCCGTTACCAACCTTGCGTTCTGTCCGCAGGCCGCGAATCTGGCGCACCAAATCCAGCGCAATTTTCATTTCCGCCGTATCAAAATTCCAATCATCACGAACAATCGGATATTCCGTCAAATGCAAAGTATGTTCCGCATCGCCGTAAATTTTTTGCCATAACTCTTCGGTTTGGAATGGGATAAACGGCGCGTAAAGTTTCAATACCGATTCCAGCACAATCCACAAAGTATTTTGCGCCGCCAGTTTTGTTTCCGAATTATCCCAGAATCGTGGCTTTATAAATTCCAGATACTGGTCGCAGAATACATCATAAAAGAACGCGTCAATCGCCGCACGCGAATTATAAGTATCATATTTATCCAGATGTTTACGAACATCGGCAATTGTCTTATTTAACTCTGCCAACACCCATTTATCTTCCAATTGTAATTCTGGTGTTTCTTTATTCGGCGTCCAATCATTCAGATTCATTAAAACGAACTTCGCGCTGTTCCATAACTTGGTCAGCAGTTTGCTGCCACGTTTAACCTCGTCATCGCTATACCGCAAGTCCCCGCCAATCGGCGCGGTTGCCACCCAATATCGCAGTGCATCAGACCCGAATTTTTCAACAACTTCCAATGGGTCAGTGCCGTTACCCTTGGACTTTGACATTTTTTGCCCCTTGGAATCGCGCACCAGTCCATGAAAGCTGACACTGCGGAATGGCACATCGTCCATCACATACAGCCCCATCATTATCATTCGCGACACCCAAAAGAATATAATATCATACCCAGTAATCAGTAAGTCGGTTGGATAATAACGCGCCAACTCTGGCGTTTTATCTGGCCACCCCAGTGTGGAAAACGACCATAACGCACTTGAAAACCAAGTATCTAATGTTGATTCATCGCGGGTCAGTTGCACACCATCGCCCGCCATCTTTTGCGCAGTCTCTAAATTTTCCGCAACATAGATTTTACCCGTCGCGTCATACCACGCGGGAATCTGATGACCCCACCATAACTGCCGTGAAATTGACCACTCGTGAATATCATTCATCCAGGACATATACAAATTCAACCGATGGTCCGGAATAAATTTAATATCACCATTTTGTGCGACCTCTTTCGCGTGCACTGCCAATTTTTTCGCATCAACAAACCATTCGTCGCGCACCATATACTCAATAATACAGCCACCGCGTTCAGAATAAGGTGTCGGAATTATTTTATCATCTATGTGTGTAATTAAACCGGCGTCTATTAAATCCGCCACGATTGCCGCACGCGCCGCAAAGCGGTCCATTCCGCGATACTTTTCTGGCACAACATCTATATCCGCCATTTTAGCATCAGCGGTTAAAATTGACACAGCGTCCAGCCCGTGGCGCAACCCCACCGCCCAGTCGTCCAAATCGTGCGCAGGTGTAATTTTAACCGCACCAGTCCCCTTATCCGGGTCTGCGTGTTCATCCGCAATAACCGGAATCTGAATATCGGTCAATGGTATAATCGCCGTGCGCCCAATCAAATGTTTTAACTTTTCGTTATCGGGATGAATTGCAATCGCCCTGTCCCCGAATAATGTTTCTGGGCGCGTGGTAGCAATTTCTATGACACCGCCATCAACCAGCGGATAATTAAAGTAATAAAACTTTCCCTTTTCTTCGTGGGTATCAATTTCCAAATCAGAAATAGTAGTTTGCTGTTTTGGACACCAATTGACCAAACGACGCGCCTTGTAAATCAAGCCCTGATTATACATCCGAACAAAAATCTGATTGACCGCCGCGGATAAACCTTCGTCCATCGTAAATCTTTCGCGCGACCAAGCGGGTGTCACCCCCAGGGTATGCAACTGGTGCAAAATTTGCCCCCCTTTGTCATTCTTCCATTTCCAGGCAATCTCCAGTAATTCGTCTTTGGACAACGAACGCGGATTTATCCCTTTTTTGGACAGGTCGCGTTCAACCAACAACTGGGTCGCGATAGAGGCATGGTCAGTTCCCGGTTGCCACAACACATCAAAGCCAGCCATACGTTTATACCGGCAAATAATATCCGTCATAATGTTATCCAGTGCATGCCCCATATGCAAATTACCCGTAACATTAGGCGGCGGCATCATCACACAAAACGGGGTCTTATCCGAATTTACATCATTATCCCAGAAATTATTTTCGTCCCAAAACTTTTGGATTCGTAATTCAATTTCGCGTGGCGCAATATTTTTTCCCAATTCTATATTCATAATTTTTAATCCTGTTTTTTACATAAACCATTTCCACGGCTGGAAAATTTTCAACAACCCCAGCGTCAATCTCTTTTTATCCGTAAAGGTATAGCCGCACCGCGGACACACCACAAACGGCGCAGTTATAAGTTTTGCATACTTCATCAGTTGCGCCCAAATAATCAGTCCAACCAACCATAACAATCCCATAATTCCCCACATCACATAACCAAAATAAGTATCCACCAATGCCGTCAAACTTTGCAATACTGATAAGTCCGATTTTTCCAAATCATTGTAAATTTTCGTGGTAACGGGCCAAGTGCTGGGTTTCCAAGGCATTACATGCTTTATGCCATAGTTCGTCAGCAGGGTCGTGCCAATTCCTGTCTGTTTATCCAAAAACTTTTTAATCTGTGCGTCCAGCGCTTTATCTATTTCGGTCTGAGCAACGCGTTCCAATTCAGATTTGACCTTATCTAATTTATCATTGACCAGTTTTGTTGTATCATCAACCTTTGCGACTGCTTTGTCCGCGTCCGAAATTGCGGAATCTGCCGCACTGGTATCAACGCCGAACTTTCCAATCAGCCCCGTCAGTTTTGATGCTTTTTTTGTTGTGTCTTTTGCCTTTGCTGTGGCATTAGATACTTTTTCAACCTTACCCTCTACCATCTTTACTTTTTCAATGGCGGCGCCGACCGGTTTTTTCAAATCTATTGCACCCGCAATACCCTTTAATAACTTTGTATATTCTTCCTGGATATTGCGTTGCAGGTCAAAGAACATTGAAACCACTATGGATTTTTTCAGCGGTTGAGCATAATTTTTCTGAACATAAAATGGTGCATACGCGACAAACGCCAACCATAAAACCGAAACAATCCCGACAATCGTCCAGACGCGCCGAACCCAACTGACATTACGCTTTACAAACTTTTCGCCGTTTGCGTGTTCAATGATTGAAACTTCTTTAATCTTTTTTGCCATTGTATTTCTCCATAAATTCTTGCTTGAATTTTACAAAATTTCCCGCCGAAATGCTAGCGCGAATTTGCGACATTAAATCTTGATAAAAAGTCAAATTATGCGCCGTTAAAACAATTGAGCCCAGAATCTCGTTTGCCTTTACTAGATGATGAATATAGCCCAATGTCAATCCAGTTTTTCCCAAAATCGTATGGTCATCGCGAAACTTCGCGTTTCGCAGATTTATTGTGCCGTATTCTGTAAATGCCTGGGCCGTGCGTCCCGCGCGTGTTGGCATAACACAATCAAACATATCTATGCCCCGCGCAACCGCACCCAAAATATCCAATGGCGTTCCAACACCCATTAAATATCGTGGCTTGTCCGCTGGCAACAAAGGGGTTGTATGCGACAACATATCAAACATAACATCCTGGGGCTCGCCAACCGCCAGACCACCAACCGCGTATCCGTCAAAATCCATTGCGACCAAATCCGCCGCAGATTTTGTGCGCAAGTCCGCAAAGTCTGCACCCTGAACAATTCCAAAAATTCCGTATCCATCACGATTTATAAACGCGGCTTTGCTGCGCGCCGCCCAACGCGATACCAATTCAACATTTTTTTCAACATCCGCGCGATTTGCAGGAATATGCAAACACTGGTCCAAAACCATTGTGATATTAGAATCCAGTTGGTGCTGAATCTGAACCGATTTTTCTGGCGTTAAAAAGTGTTTAATCCCTCCGTCAATGTGCGATGTAAATTCTACGCCTTCTTCCCGCATTTTTACCAAGTTTGATAAACTCATCACCTGGAATCCGCCGCTGTCCGTCAGAATTGGTTCGTGCCAGCCCGAGAATTTATGCAATCCACCAAAATCCGCAACCAAATCCCCACCTGGTCGCAACATTAAATGATAGGTATTACCCAGAATTACCTCGGTCCCGGTGTCCTTTACCATATCCATGGTCAATGCCTTGACCGTTGCAGCCGTGCCAACCGCCATAAACGCAGGTGTTTGAAAATCGCCATGCGCAGTATGAACAACGCCGCGCCGCGCCCCGTTATCAGTATGTAATAAATCAAATTTTAATGACATTTTTAATTTTCCTGTTTGAATAACAAGCAACAATCACCATAACTGAAAAAACGATATTTTTTAAGCACTGCGTGTGCGTATGCCGCTTTCATCGTATCCAGCCCCGCAAATGCTGATACTAACATAAACAAAGTTGATTTCGGTAGATGAAAATTAGTCAGCAAAACATCAACAACATTAAATTTATATCCAGGCGTTATAAAAATATCCGTCGTCCCACAAAAAGGTTTAAGAGTTCCCCCTTGTGCTGCACTTTCCAATAACCGCAATGATGTTGTGCCAACGGCGATGACGCGTTCGGCGCTGTTTATAATATCCGCCTGTTCTGGCGTAATTTCGCCCCATTCGCTGTGCATTTTGTGGTCCGCGGTATCATCTGTTTTTATTGGCGCCCATGTCCCTGCCCCCACATGCAAAGTGATATTTACAACCCGCGCACCTGCCCTTTCAACCGCGGCAATCAGTTCCTGTGTAAAATGTAAACCCGCCGTCGGTGCCGCCATAGAACCCAATTGGTCCGCGTAAATTGTTTGATACCGCTCTTTATCTTCCAGTTCTTCTTCGCGTTTCATATACGGGGGCAATGGCATTTTCCCAACGCGATGCAGAACATCAAAAACATTATCCGTCATAAATTGAATCAAAACACCGCTATCATCATTTTTATCCATTACTTGAATTTGTGTTCCATCATCCAAAATCAAAATTTCGCCGATTTCTAATTTCCCAAATTTTTTCGCAAACGCCCACCAAGTTTTTTCATTTTCTATTTCGCAATTGGCTAAATCACCCCGCCCTGCGGGCACCCCCCCACCAGAGGGGAATCTGGTATGCAATGTCAATTCGTATATTTTTCCGTCCATTGCAGTAGCGTTAAATCGCGCGGGGATAACTTTGGAATTATTAAAAACAACAACATCCCCGGGACGAATATAAGAAGTAAAATCACGAATATGTTTATCAGAAAGTTCCGCCGCCCCAAGTTCCCCTCCGGTGGAGGAGTGCCGCGAAGCGGCGGGGTGGTTTAGCCAAATTTGTATTTTATTCTCTAAATACTTTGCTGCGGCTGCTGGATTTTTTAATACTGATTCTGCGCTAATATGAATTACCTCTAAATCCAAACTTTTCAGATATTCATCGCGTTTTTCATCATAATTTTCTTTCCATTCATGACTGGTTTTATCATCTATTTCAATAACCAATCCAATAGAGGCACAGAAAAAATCAACTATGTAATTCCCAATTATTTTCTGGCGGTCAAAATCCAATCCCAGCAATTGTTT